>JAEZKX010000264.1 GCA_023436025.1 Pseudomonadota bacterium
AGTTCGCGCAGGCCTTCGCGCAGCGCGTCGGGCCCGCCGCTCCACCAGCGCCCGACGCACTGCGCGTCCTCGGCCGGCAGGGGATAGAAGAAGGTACGCCAGTAGTCGCGCACCGCCTCGTCCAGCAGCTCGCGCTGGTCGGCCTGCAGCACCTGCGTGAACAGGCTGCCGCTGTCGAAGGCATGCTCACGCAGCATGCGGTTGCACCAGCCGTGGATGGTGGAGACGGCCGCCTCGTCCATCCACTCGGCCGACAGCTGCAGGCGGCGCGCGCAGCGCGGCCAGGCCTCGGGCGGATAGCTCGCGCGCAGTGCGTGAAGCAGTTCGCCACCAGGGGGCGGCACGGCCGGCACGCTGGCCGGGTCCTGCAGGAAAGCCTCGGCCGCCTGCGCCAGGCGGGCCCGGATGCGGTCGCGCAGCTCCTTGGTGGCCGCCTCGGTGAAGGTGACGACCAGGATCTGCGGCGGCGTCAGCGGCCCGCCCGCGAAGGCCGCGTCCTCGCCGTGCCCCAGCACCAGCCGCAGGTAGAGCGCGGCGATGGTGAAGGTCTTGCCGGTGCCGGCGCTCGCCTCGATCAGCGCGCTGCCATGGAACGGGAAGCGCAGCGGATCCAGCAGTTGCGGCGCGCTCATGCCGGCTCCTGCGCATCCCGCGGCGGCGCACCGAGATGCGCGCGCAGCGGCAGCAGCAACGCGAAGGTCCAGTCGCGGAAGGCGCTACCGGCGTAGAAGCGGTCGAAATCGGGCCAGGCACGCGCGAAATAGGCATCGCGTTCGGCCTGCTGCGCATGCGCGCGGCGCGCCGCCTCTTCCGCCAGCGCCGGGTCGGGCGCGCCTTTCGCGGGCATGGCGTAGCGCAGCCAGGCGCAGGCCACCTGCACGTCGAAGGGCAGCGGCGCCTGCATGCCTTCGCGCCAGGCCTGCAGCACGGCGGCCCACCAGTCGACCACGGGCTCGGGCTGCAGCGGCGGCAGCGTGGCCGAGCCGGCCTTGCTGACGATGACGGTGGTGAGGCCCTCGCCATGCAGGTGGCCGGCCAGATGCGCCACCCAGTGCGGCAACAGGCGCTCGAAGCGCCAGGCGCGGTCCTTCACCAGGCTGCTGCTGTCCAGGACCAGGCGGGCGCGCGCACCGGCGCCATCGCCGCGCAGGTCGGCCAGCCAGTCCTCCAGCCGTTCGCCATCGGCGCCGGCCTGCTCCAGCGGCTCGTCGGGCAGCGGCTGCGGCCAGGCGGCGATGGCCTGCCGGTAGGCTTCGAACAGCTTCTCCATCGGCTGCGCCAGCGCCTGCTGGGCCTGCTGCGCGAAGGCGCCGTGCGGCAGCTCGCCGCGTGCGGCGATGCGCGCGAGCTGGGCCTGCAGCACCGCCTCGCGGTCCTGGCCGGCGTCGACGGCGGCGCGCTGCAGCCGGATCAGCTCGTCCTGCAGCTGCCAGTTCTCCAGGCCATCGAGCGCGAAGGGCTCGTGGTCCTGCGCGGCCTGGTCGGCGTCGTCGAAGTGGATCGCCAGGCGCTGCTGGAAGAAGGCGCGCGCCGGATTGCGCAGGAAGTCGCCAAGCAGGCGCAGCGTCAGCACCGGCTGCGCCGAGGGCGGCGGCAGGGCCGCGGGTGCGGCCGGCTGCGGTTGCTGCCCATCGAGGCTGGCGCGCCATTCGCGCGCATAGCTGAACAGGCCCGGCGCGCTGCCGTCGAAGTAGGCCGGATGGAACGGCTGCAGCCGGTGCTCGGTGGTCAGTGCGGCCAGCAGCGCGCGGCCGTCGCCGCCCGCCAGGCGCCAGCCGGCGGCCAGGTGGTCGCGCAGCTGCGCCACCAGCACCGAAGGCGGGCGCTCCTCGTTGTCGTGGATGCTGCGGCCGACCCAGCTCACGTGCAGGTGCTCGCGCGCCGACAGCAGCGCCTCCAGGAACAGGTAGCGGTCGTCCTCGCGGCGCGAGCGGTCGCCGGCGCGGTGCTCGTGCGCCATCAGGTCGAAATCGACCGGCGGCCGCGTGCGCGGGTAGTCGCCGTCGTTCATCCCCAGCAGCGCAACGCGGCGGAAGGGGATGGCCCGCATGGGCATCAGCGAGGCGAAGGTCACGCCGCCGGCGAAGAAGGGCTGCTTCAGCCCCGGCGGCTCCAGCGCCGCCAGCCAGTGCTCGCGCACCACCGACAGCGGCAGCGGCTCCACCAGCCCGGCGTCGGCGCAGGCCTGCTCCCAGGCGTCGAGCGCCTCGTTGGCACGCAGCAGCGTCAGGCCGTCGGCGCTGCCGTCGTCGGCGCTGAAGAAGGCTTCCAGCAGGTTGCGCAGGCGGCTCGCCCATTCGGCCGGCGCGACGCGCTCTTCCAGCAGGCGCCAGTGCGCCTCGAAGGCGTCGAGCAGGCGCGCCAGCGGCCCCAGCAGGACGGCGTCGAGCCCGCCGATCTCGGCCAGCGGCTCGACGCCGTTCCAGCCGCCGCCCGTGCCCACCGCATATCCCAGCAGCATGCGCCGCAGGCCCGCGCGCCAGGTATTGCCCTCGATGCCGGCGGGCAGGTCGAGCGCGGCGCGGTGCTCGGCGTGCAGGCCCCAGCGCACCCGCGCCGCCGCCACCCAGCGGTGCAGCAGCGGCAGGTCTTCCTCGGCGATGCCGAAGCGCGCGCGCAGCGCGGGCACGTCCAGCAGGTCCAGCACGTCGCTGACCGCCAGGCGCGACTGCGGCAGCTGCAGCAGCTTCTCGATGGCGGCCAGCAGCGGGTCGCGCTGGCGCTGGCCCTGGTCGGCGACGTTGAACGGGATGTAGCGCGGATCGTCGCGCTCGACCAGGCCGAACACCGCCTGCACGTGCGGCGCGTAGGCGGCGATGTCCGGCACCATGACGATGACGTCGCGCGGGCGCAGCGTGGGGTCCTGGCTGAAGGCGGCCAGCAGCTGGTCGTGCAGGATCTCCACCTCGCGCTGCGGCCCGTGCGCGACGTGGAAGCGGATGGAGCCGTCGCGCGCCGTGTCGACCGCCGGCCAGGTGGCGCGCGTCTCGTCCAGCGGCCGCAGGTCGCGGATGTCGTCCTGCAGCTGGCGCAGCAGGGTCGAGGCATCGTTGGCCTCGAACAGGTCGATGCGCTGGCCGATGGCCTCCAGGCGCGGGGCGTATTCCTGCGGCCGGTCGTGCTCCTCCAGCAGGCGGATGAAATCGCGGCCCTGCTTGCCCCAGGCGGCGAGCAGCGGCTGCGCCTGCAGGTGCAGGGCGTCGACATCGGGCTCGCCGCGCAGGCCGGGGCGGCGCGCATGGCGGCTGCGCCGCAGCACGTCCTGCTCGGGGACGATGTGCGACCAGTCGTGCGCGCAGGGGTTATGCACGCACAGCAGCACCTGGCTGAAACGCGCCAGCGCGGCCAGCACCTCGAGCGACTGGCGCGGCAGCGACGAGATCCCGAACACGCTGATGCGGCGCGCCAGGCCGGCAGGGGGCGGTCCGCTCCAGTCGTCGGTGGCCGCCAGGAAGCGCCGGTGCACGTCGGCACGGCTGCTGCCGGCGCCGTCGGCGCCGACATCGGCCAGCAGGAGGCGCCACAGCTGCGGCTGCCAGCGCATGGCTTCGGGCACGCCCAGGGTGCGCGCGCCCGTGAGCACGTCTTCCCCGGCGGCCCAGCGTGCCAGCCAGTCGGCGCGGTAGACCTGGTACTGGTCCAGCAGGTCGGCGACGCGCAGCGCCAGCTGGTGGCGCTTGCGGCAATCCTCGTCGGCCGCGAGGAAGCGCCGCAGCGGCGCGAACACCGGCTCGTGCAGGTGCGCCGGCAGCAGGCGCATCAGGCGCCACGTCAGCTGCTCCTTGTCGAAGGGCGAGGTGGGCGGCACGGCGTCCGGCCCCAGCACCGCGCGGTAGGCGTCCCACAGGGCCTGCGCCGGCAACTGCGTCTGCAGCGCCGCCGCCACGCCCAGGCCGCCTTGCGCCGGGTCGGACGCCAGCGAGAGCTTGAGCCACTGGGCGACGCCGTTGCTCTGCACCAGGACGAGTTCGTCCTCCAGCGGCGCCAGCGGATGGCGCCGCATCCATTCGACCATCAGGTCGCGCAGCGATTCGGGATGGTTGCCATGGACCACCATGAAGCCGGGGTGGAGGTTGGCGGTGCGGCTCACAAGGCAGGATGCGGGGAAGTACGCGATCCATCATACCGGCACCCTCGCGACGGCGCGCCCGCGCGCGGGCCCGCAAGACCCCAGGCGGCCACCCGCGCGTGCGACGGGCGCACAATGCGCACAGCGCGCCTCGCCCCTTCCAGGCAGCCGCGCCCTTGTCCCCCCACGCCCCATTCCGAGGATTGCCACGATGAACGCCGCCCCGTCCCCCAACGCCGCCGAACCGCGCCTGACCTCGCTGTCGCACGGCGGCGGCTGCGGCTGCAAGATCGCGCCCGGCGTGCTGGCCGACATCCTGCGCCACTCCTCCGGTTTCCCGGTACCGAAGGAACTGATGGTCGGCATCGAGACCGCCGACGACGCGGCGGTCTACCG
>JAEZKX010000060.1 GCA_023436025.1 Pseudomonadota bacterium
TCGTCGGCCGCACCAACATGACGGAGTTCGCCTTCTCCGGCGTCGGCGTCAACCCCCACTTCGGCACCCCGGCCAACCCCTGCGATCCGCGGGTCGCCCGCATCCCGGGCGGCTCGTCGTCCGGGGCCGCCGTCTCGGTGGCTGCCGGCGCCGCCGACATCGGCCTGGGCTCGGACACCGGCGGCTCCATCCGCATCCCGGCGGCCCTGTGCGGGTTGGTCGGCTTCAAGCCGACGGCGCGGCTGGTGCCCACGCTGGGCGCATTTCCGCTCTCGACCACGCTCGACACCGCCTGCGCCCTGACCCGCGACGTCGAGGACGCCATCGTCACGCACGAGGTGCTGGCCGGGCGCAGCGTGCAGCGCGATCCACGGCCGCTGTCGGGCTACCGCCTGGCGGTCGCCACCACCAGGATGCTGGACGACTGCGAGCCGCCGGTCATGCAGGCCTTCGGGCAGGCACTGGACCGGCTGCGCGCGGCCGGGGCCCAGGTGCACGAGATCCCGCTGACCCAGATCGCCCGGCTGGCGACCCTGCAGGCCACCGGCGGCTTCGCCGCGGCAGAAAGCTACTGGATCCACCGCCGGCTGCTGGAGCGCCATGCGCACCAGTACGACCCGCGGGTGCGCTCGCGCATCGAGAAGGGCCTGCAGATGAAGGCCTGGGAATACCTGGAGCTGGTGCAGGCGCGCCAGGCCTGGATCGCGGAGATGGAGGCCGCCCTGGAGGGCTTCGATGCCGTGCTGTCGCCCACCGTGCCGATGGTGGCGCCGCCCCTGGCCGAGGTCGACGCCGGCGAAGCGCGCGACGAAGCCTTCTTCCGCGTCAACGGCCTGCTGTTGCGCAACCCCAGCGTGGTCAACAACCTCGACGGCTGCGCGATCTCGATTCCCTGCCAAACAACAGATACGCTGCCCGTTGGCCTCATGGCATGGCACGGGCCGCTGCGGGACGATACGATCCTGTCCCTCGCGCTTCGCATCGAAGCAGCGCTCTCCCCCACCACCTCCTCCTGAATCCGTGAAAGTTGCGATCGTGGGCGCCGGCATCGTCGGCGTGACCACCGCGTACGAACTGGCCGCCGACGGCCATGATGTGACCGTGTACGAGCGGCATGGCGCAGCCGCGCTCGGGACCAGCTTCGCCAACGCCGGCGTGGTCGCGCCCGGCTACGTCACACCCTGGGCCGCGCCCGGCATGCCGGCCAAGGTGGCGCGCTTCCTGTTCGCCCGCCATGCGCCGGTGCGCGTGTGCTGGCCGCTGGCGGCGCACGAACTGCGCTGGATGATGCGCTGGCGCCGCGCCTGCGACCTGGAGACCTACCTTGCCAACCGTGCGCGCCTGCAGCGGCTGGCCTTCTACAGCCGCCAGCGCCTGCACCGCCTCACCGCCGACCTGCAGCTCGAATACGACCGCAGCAGCGGCTACATGGTGCTGTTGCGCGGCGAGCGCGAGCGCAAGATCGTGCAGCCGGGGCTGCAGGTGCTGCGCGACGCCGGCGTGAAGTTCCAGGAGGTGGATGCCGGACAGGCCCGCCTGCTGGAGCCCGCGCTCCACGCCGACACCGCCCTGGCCGGCGCCATCCACCTGCCCGACGACGAGGTGGGCAACTGCCGCCAGTTCGCGCTGCTGCTGAAGAACCAGGCCCAGGCCCTGGGCGCGCGCTTCGAATTCGGGGTGGAAGTGGCGCCGCTGGACCCGGCCCAGCCCACCGTGCTGCGCGTCGCGGCCGAAGGCGCAGCCGCGCAGGAGCAGCGCTTCGACGCGGTGGTGGTGTGCGGCGGCGTCGCCTCGGCGGCGCTGCTGCGGCCGGTGGGCCTGCGCATTCCGCTGGCGGCGGTGCACGGCTACTCGGTGAGCGCGCCCATCCGCGAGCCGCTCAACGCGCCGCGCAGCGGCGTGATGGACGAACGCTACAAGGTGGCGATCTCGCGCCTGGGCAACCGCGTGCGCGTGAGCGGCAGCGCCGAGATCGGCGGCGATCCCGCGCACAAGCGGCCGGCCGCGATCCAGACCCTGTACAAGGTGCTGCACGACTGGTTTCCCGGCGCCGCCCAGCTGGCCAACACCGGCGCCGCCGTGCAGGAATGGAAGGGCGCGCGGCCGATGCTGCCGGATGGGCCGCCGCTGCTGGGCGCCACGGAGGTGCCGGGCGTGTGGATCAACATCGGCCACGGCTCCAGCGGCTGGGCGCTGTCCTGCGGCAGCGCGCGCGCGGTGGCCGACCTGATGGGGCGGCGCGCGGCCGAGGTGGACCTCGAAGGCCTGGGAGTGGAACGGCTGGGGTGAGCGCGGGGGCCGCGGCATGCACAATCCCGCCATGCAGCGCGTCCTCCCCGAGCGTCCCTGGCCCCTGCACGATGTCGCCGCCGCACGGCGCATCGAACAGCGCGCGCTGGCCACCCTGCCCCCGCACACCCTCATGCAGCGCGCCGGCCTCGCCGTCGCCCGCCTGGCCCTGGCCCTGGCGCCGCATGCGCGTACGACCTGGATCGCCTGCGGCCCCGGCAACAACGGCGGCGACGGCTTCGAGGCGGCGCTGCACCTGAAGACCTGGGGGCGCGACCCGGTCGTCACCTGGACCGGCGATCCGGCCCGCGCGCCCGATGATGCCCGCGCCTCGCTGCAGCGCGCGCGCGATGCCGGCGTGACCATCGCCGCCGCCCCACCGGCGCAGTGGGACTTCGCCATCGACGCCCTGCTGGGCATCGGCGCGGCGCGGGCGCCCGAAGGCGCGCTGCTGGAACACATCCAGCGCCTGAACACCGGCGCGCCGGTGCTGGCGGTCGACGTGCCATCCGGCCTGGCCGCGGACACCGGCGCCATCGCCGGCGGCACGGCCGTGCGCGCGGCCCACACCCTGGCCCTGCTGACCCTCAAGCCGGGCCTGTTCACCGCCCACGGGCGCGACGCCAGCGGCAGCGTGTGGTTCGACGACCTCGGCCTGCCGCCCGAACAGGAAAGTGCGACGGTCCACCTGGCCGCAGCGCCCGCCAACCGGCCGCGCCTGCACGCCTCGCACAAGGGCACGCATGGCGACGTGGCCGTGATCGGCGGCGCGCCCGGCATGGCCGGCGCCGCCCTGCTGGCGGCCCGCGCCGCCTTGCAC
>JAEZKX010000306.1 GCA_023436025.1 Pseudomonadota bacterium
GCCGCTGACCGCGCAGGCGAGCGTGCATGCGATCCGCTGGAACGGCGAGGAACTGCTGGTCGCCTGCAGCGGCCAGGCGGTCACGCTGCTGGCGCGCAAGCCCGCCGACGCCGGGGAGGACGCATGATCCGACGCCTGCCCTGGCGCGCCTGGTGCTTCATGGGGCTCGCCCTGGCGCCACTGGGCGGCACGGCCGCGCTCGCGCCCGCGGCCGCCGCCGCGCCGGTGGCCATGGAAACCGCGCAGGCCTTGCGCATCGTGCTGGGGCTCACGGTGCTCGCGGTGCTGCCGGCGCTGCTGGTGTGCGTCACGGCCTTCCTGCGCATCGTGATCGTGCTGGCGATGCTGCGCCATGCGCTGGGCATGCCCGAGACGCCGCCCAACACGGTGCTGATCGGCCTGGCGCTGTTCCTGACCCTGTTCACCATGTCGCCGGTGCTGCACCGGGTCAACGAGGATGCGTTCGGGCCTTTCATGCGGGGCACGCTGGCCATGGACGCGGCCTACGAGAAGGGGGCCGCACCGCTGCGCGACTTCATGGTGCGGCAGACGCGGGAGCAGGACCTGGCGCTGATGGTGGAGCTGTCGCGCGCGCAGCCGCCGCAGGCCATGGAGGACGTGAGCAACGTGCAGCTGGTGCCGGCCTTCATGCTTTCGGAGCTCCGCGCCGCCTTCCAGATCGGCTTCATGGTGTTCCTGCCCTTCCTGCTGATCGACCTGGTGGTGTCCAGCGTCCTGATGGCGCTCGGCATGATGATGATGCCGCCCACCACCATCGCCTTGCCGCTCAAGGTGCTGATGTTCATCCTGGTGGACGGCTGGGCCCTGGTGCTGCGCGCGCTGGTGGGCTCCTTCCGCTAGCCCATGGCCAGCGCCCTCGCCCGCCCGGACCCCGCCGCGGAAGCGCTGCTGTGGCAGCGCATGCGCGGCGGCGAAGCGCCCGGCTTCGCGCGGCAGCAGCTGCTCGACCTGCACCTGCCCTATGCCCGCACGGTGGCGGCCACCTACTATGCGCGCCGCTTCAGCGACGAGGTCGGCTTCGACGACTACCTGCAGTACGCATCCCTGGGCCTGCTGGAGGCGATGGAGCGCTACGACCCCGCGCACGGCGCCCAGTTCCGCACGTTCGCGGCGCGGCGCATGCATGGGGCCATCCTCAACGGCCTCGAGCGCGCCACCGAGAAGCAGCAGCAGATCGCCGCGCGCCAGCGGCTGCGCGCCGAGCGCGTCGCCGCCATCCGGGATGCCGCGCAGGCGCAGGATGCGGCCGGCGGCGAGCAGGAGCGCCTGATGCGCTTCGTGGCGGAATCGGGCATCGGCCTGGCGCTGGCCTGGCTGCTGGAAGGAACTGGCATGATCGACGCACCCGAGCGCGGCGAGACCGTTCCGTTCTACCGCCAGGCGGAGCTGCGGCAGTTGCGCGAACAGCTGCTGCGCACCGTCGACGAGCTGCCGCCGCAGGAACGCGCCGTGGTCCGCTACCACTACCTGCAGGACATGCCGTTCGAATCCGTTGCGACGATGATGAAGGTGACCCGCGGCCGCATCTCGCAGATCCACCGCCAGGCGCTGCTGCACCTGCGCGACGGCCTGGGCTCGCGCGGCCTGGACGTCGCTTTCTGAGGCCGACCATGCCCGCTGAGATGCCCCGCCCCGCCGACCGCCTGGCCCGCCTGCGCCGCTACCTGGCCCAGGACCCGGACAACCCTGCCTTGCTGGCCGACACCTGCGACACGGCGCTGGAGGCACGCGCCTACGACCAGGCCCTGGCCTGCATCGTCCAGGCGCGGCGCCTGGGCCTGGCGCCGCGCGACTGGACGCTGCGCCACCTCACGGCCTGCCTCGGCGCGGGGGATCTGGACGCGGCGCGCGAGCTGCTGGCCCAGCTGCCCGAAGGCGACGACGGCCCCGACGAGGCGCAGGCGCTGTGGCTGCGTGCCATGCACCATGCCGCCCGCGTGGGCGACGCCTGGGCCTGGGTGCAAGGGCAGCGCGCCACCGGCATGCTGGGGCCGCGCGCGTCCGGCGTCGCCGCGCTGCTGGCGATCGACGCCGACGACGTCGCGGCCGCCGTGGAACTGGCGGATGCCGCCTTCGCCGCCGATGCCCCCCATGACGAAGCGCTGCTGGCGCGCGCGACGGCGCTGGTGGCACAGGGAGAGACGGCGCAGGCCACGGCGCTGCTGCAGCGCGTGCTGGCGCGCCTGCCGCACGATGGCCGCACCTGGTCGATGCTGGGCTTCGCGCAGCTGCGCGAGGGCGAACTGGCGGCCGCTGAAGACAGCCTGGTGCGCGCGCTGCAAGGCATTCCAACCCACATCGGCAGCTGGCATGCGCTGGGCTGGACGCGCCTGCTCCGGCAGGACCGTGCCGGCGCGCGTGCCGCCTTCGCGCAGGCGCTGGCGCTCGACCGCAACTTCGCCGAGAGCCAGGCCGCGGTCGGCTTGCTGCACGCCCTGGACGGCGACGCGGCGCAGGCCGAGCCCCATTTGCGCGCCGCGCAGCGGCTCGATCCGCACGGCCCCACGGCTGACTTCGCGCGCGCGCTGCTGGCCGGCGAAGCACAGAGCGTGCAGCAGGTGCAGGCGCTGGCCGCGCGCCTGCTGCAGCGGCCGGGCCTGTTCGGCCGCTCGGCGCAAGGCGTGGGCCCGGGGCGATAGCTGGCCCGGAAGCTGCGACGGACTTCGTTCACAGCTTCTCAGGCCTCGGCCCAGGTCCGCAGCAGGGCGAGCTTGTCCTCGGTCAGCTGCGCGCCGATCACCAGCCCCAGCTGGTGGTAGGCCTCCCACTGTTCCTCGTCGAAGAACTGGTCGCCGGTGGGTTGCTGCGGGAACGGGTCGTTGCGGCGGGCGTAGGCCGCCAGGTCCAGCCGCATGCCCGGCACCAGCGCGGGCTTCACCACCACCAGCGTCGCCACCTCGTTCGGCCCGTACACCACCCGTCCCAGCAGCAGGCTGGGGCCCTCTTGTCCCCGCTTCATGTCGCCGGGCCGGCCCAGGCTGGCCCGCAAGGCCATCTCGGCCGGGGGTGCGTCCTGCGCCGGAGGCGGCGGTGCGATGAAGCTGATGTCGGCGCCGTAGTCGATCTGTGCCTTGCGCACCAGGTTCTCGAGGTCGGCGAAGCGGTAGTCGGGATCGGCGCCGCAGTCGGCCACCACCATCAGTTTCACGCGCCGCTTCAGCAGCGGGTAGACGCCGGTGTTCTCGAAGTGGCCGCCATCGGACAGGTACCACTGGCCGCTGCGCAGGCCGGGGAAGCGTGCCAAGGCTTCGGCTTCCACCAGTTGCCGGCGTGAGAGCCGGCGCGGCTTCTTCCCCGGCTCCGGCGCCAGGTTGTCCTGCCAATAGCCCAGGCGCAGCCCGGTCAGGAACAGCAGGGCCGCCAGGCCCGGCGCGGTCTGCGAGCCCATGCCGCTGCTGGCGGCGGCGCCGGAGATGGCGGCCCAGGTCGACAGGCTGCCCGGCACCGGTGGGCCGCCCGCCCGTGGCAGCTGTGCGCCGGTCTCGGCGCCGAAGCTGCTCACCGTCAGGCTGACTCCCTTGCGGTCGGCGTTGTAGTTCTGGGTCCGGTCGTCCACGGTCTGGTTGATGCAGCAGTTCAGCAGGTGAAGGGGCCCGCCGGCGGCATGGGGACGGTAGTCGGCCATTGCCACGTCGTCGCCGGGCACCGATTCGCGCAGGCTCCTGGCCGCCTCGGTCGCGTGCCGGCTGGCCTTGGACAGGGCGCCCGCGGCGAAGCGCGCGGCATTGCCGCAGGCCACGTAGGCGCGTTCGATGCGGGCGCGGTAGAAGTTGTGCAGCGACGAGAGGTTCAGGACCTGCAGGTCGCGCGAAGTCAGGACGATGTACAGCGCAGGCAGCCCCAGCAGGAGGGCCAGCTTGCAGGACAGGGTGGCCAGCGGCCCGGCCGCGGGCAGGCGGTCGGCCAGCCACTGCCAGGGCAGCGCCACGGCAAAGAACTGGAAGGCGGTCGCCCAGGCCAGGGCCAGCAGGACCAGGAAAGCCAGGCCCAGCAGGTTCAGCGCCGTCTCGGCCTTCACCGGCCTGGTCTGGGCCCGGTCCATCCATTTCTTCAGCCGCGGCAGCGCCACGCGCGCCACGGCCACCAGCGGGGCGGGAAGGGCCACGACCAGGGCCTTGAGGGATGCGGGCGTGCCGGGTTGCGCGAACCAGTGCGCGAGGGACCAGGAGGCGCGATCCAGCAGGGCGAGCAGCAGCATGCCGGCCAGGAGCCACAAGGCCGCGCTCAGGCCCTTGGTGTGCTCCAGCCGCGCCGCGGAGTCGGTGGGTGCGCCTCGCAGCCAGCGCCACAGCAGGGCCGTCGCCGGCGTGAACAGCAGCAGGTAGCCGAGCGCGGATGCCAAGGCCGGTGCGAGCGCGGCCGGCGGGCCGTGGGCGAACTGTCCCAGCACCTGGCGGCCCCAGGACCAGCCGACCAGCGCGCCGGCGGCGGCGACGAGGCCCTCCACCAGCAGCTGGCCCGAGCGCGGGTCGCGCCGCACGAACCAGTAGCCGAAGATGTGGTGCGCGCCCAGGACCACCGGCACGGCGGCCAGCCACAGCCAGAGCGAAAAGGACGCGGCGTGGAAGCTGGCGGCCCACGGCGCCCAGGACCCGCCCGCCACGGCTTGCAGCAGCACATAGGGCAGCACCAGCAGCGTGCCGGCCAGCAGCATCAGCAGCATGCCGACCTCGAAGTGGGTCGACAGGATGCCGCGCAGGATGGAGGCGAAGGCCTGTGCCAGGTCGCGCGCGCCGGCGGGGGTGAGGTAGCGGCCGTTGCTGCGCAGCCACCACAGCAGCAGCGTGTCCTTGCGCGCCAGCCCGCGCTCGACCTCCGCCGCCGGCAGCGTGCCGTCATACAACCGGCCGAGGGCGCAGCCGAAGTAGCCGCCGCCGGAGACGGTGGAGAGGTAGTCGAAGCGGCGCAGGACCCGGTTGGCGGCCAGCGCGCGCACCAGGCCGAAGCAGAAGGTGGCGCTGCGGATGCCGCCGCCGGACAGCGCGAGGCCGCGGTGCGGGCTGTCGGCTTCTTCGGGCGTGAAGCCGGCCTGGCGCCGGCGCGCGGCGACCGCCGCGTCGAAGTCGACCGGCGGCGGATCCTGCGCAGCGTCGGGCGCCGGCAAGCCGTGGCCCGAAGGCAGGCCGGCGTCCTGGTTCACGGGCATGGTGGGCCCCTCTGGACCGTGCCACCGGGCACGGCCTTCCTGGGGCGCGAGTGTTGCAGGCCGGCGCGCCGCGGCATCCATCAAAGGAGGGAAGCTACTCCGCCTTCGCCCCCGAGAACTTGACGATCTTCGCCCACTTCTCGGTTTCCATGCGATGCAGCGCCCAGAACTCCTCGGGCGTGCCGGGAATGGGCACGCCGCCCAGGTCGGCCAGGCGCTGGCGCATGCCCGGGTCGGCCAGGGCCGCGTTCACCTCGCGGTTGAGGCGCTGCACGATGGCCGTCGGCGTGCCCTTGGGCACGGCCATGCCGAACCAGGCGCTGGCTTCGTAGCCGGGCACGGTCTCGGCGATGGCCGGCACGTCGGGCAGGGCGGGCGAGCGCTGCGCGCTGGTCACGCCCAGGGCGCGCAGCGAGCCGCCGCGGATGTGGCCGATGATGGACGGCATGTTGTCGAACAGCACGTCGACCTGGCCCGGGATCAGGTCGTTGATGGCCGGCCCGGCGCCCTTGTAGGGGATGTGCTTCATCTGGATGCCGGCCATGTACTTGAACAGCTCGCCCGACAGGTGTACCGAGGTGCCGGCGCCCGACGAGGCCATGTTGATCCTGTCCGGATTCTTCTTGCCGTGCTCGATGAACTCGGCGACGTTCTTGGCGGGGAAGTTCTTGGTCACCGTCATCACGTTGGGCACGCGGATGAAGCCGGCCACCGGCTGCATGTCCTCGAGGAAGTTGAACGGCAGCTTCTCGTACAGGGTGGCGTTGATGGCGTTGGCCGGGTTCACCAGGAACAGCGTGTAGCCGTCCGGCGGCGACTTCACAGCCAGTTCGGTGCCGATGTTGTTGCCGCCGCCGGCACGGTTTTCCACCACCACCGGCTGGCCCAGGCGCTGCGACAGCCAGGTGCTCATGAGGCGGGCCACCAGGTCGGTGCTGCCGCCCGGTGGATAGGACACGATCCATTTGATCGGGTGGTTGGGGTAGTCGGATTGCGCGCGCGCCGCCAGGGGGGCGAGGCTGCACAGGACGAGAAGGCCGCAGACGAGGGGACGCAGCAGACGCATCATGGCTCCCGAAGTTGAGGGCCCAGCCTAGGGGCGGCCGCAGGCCGGCGTCAATCGGGGCAGCACCTGTGGCCGCAGGGTGCGCAGTGGCGGCGCCGGGGTCCGGGGCGCCGGCGGAGGCACAAAGCACGGCGTGGGGACAATCGGCGTGGCGGCCGGCCGGGCACGGGCAGCAACGCGACAATCGCCGCGATGCAACGTTCGTTCATGGGCCTGGCCTTGGTGCTGGGCCTGCTTTCCGCCGTCGGTCCCTTCGCCATCGACATGTACCTGCCTGCCCTGCCCACCATCGGGCAGACGCTGGGCGCTTCCCCCGGCGCCGTGCAGGCCAGCCTGATCGTCTTCTTCATCGCCCTGGGCGCCGGGCAGGTCGTCTACGGACCCATCTCCGACATGGTCGGGCGCAAGGCGCCGCTGTACTTCGGCCTGGTGCTGTTCGGCCTGGGCAGCATCGGCTGCGCCCTGGCGCCCACCATCGAATGGCTGGTGGCCCTGCGCTTCGTGCAGGGCCTGGGCGCCTGCGCCGGCATGGTGGTGCCGCGCGCCGTGGTGCGCGACCTGCACACCGGCACCGAGGCGGCGCGCCTGATGTCGCTGCTGATGCTGGTGTTCAGCGTCTCGCCCATCCTGGCGCCGCTCACGGGCAGCCTGCTGATCGACAGCTTCGGCTGGCGCGCCGTGTTCTGGGCGGTCACGCTGGCGGCGCTGCTGTCCATCGGCCTGCTGGCCACCAGCCTGCCCGAGACGCGGCCGCCAGCCGACCGGGTGGGCAGCAACGTCGCCAGCGCGCTGCAGGCCTACGGCGTGCTGCTGCGCGATCCGCGCTTCCTCGGCCTGTCGCTGATCGGCGGCTTCGGTGTCGCCAGCTTCTTCGCCTACCTCGCCAACTCCTCCTTCGTTCTGATCAACCACTACGGCCTGACGCCGCGCCAGTACAGCGTGGCCTTCGCCGCCAACGCCGCCTCCTTCATCGGGGTGTCGCAGCTGACGGGGCGGCTGGGCATGCGCTTCGGCCTGGGCCGCATCGTGCGCTGGGCCGTGAGCGCCTATGCGGCGGTGATGGTGCTGGCGCTCGTGCTGCAGCTCGCCGGCGTCGGCCAGCTGGCAGTGCTGCTCGGGCTGCTATTCGTCGCCTACGGCTTCCTCGGCCTGGTGATCCCGGCGACCATGGTGCTGGCGATGGATGCGCACGGCAGCATCGCCGGCACGGCCTCGGCCCTGGCCGGCACGCTGCACTTCGCGGCCGGCATCGCGGTGATGGCGGCGCTGAGCCCCTTCGCCAACGGCGGGCCGGTGCCGATGATGCTGGGCATCGCCACCAGCGCGGTGCTGGCCTTCGCGCTGGCGATGGCGACGCTGCGGCGCTGAAGCGCCG
>JAEZKX010000409.1 GCA_023436025.1 Pseudomonadota bacterium
TTCTCGAGGTGGCCGGGCAGGTCGGAGGCGGGGCGCGTCATGGGGGCGTGTGCTAGAATCCGAGGGTTTTGCCGGGTATGCAGCCTGGCGAAGCAAATCGCGAATCCGGCCCCTCGAGGTGTCGCAACAGGTGTTGCGGTTCGCCCGGATTCTAGACCCAACCTTCGGAGCTCAAATGCCTGTATCCATGCGTGAAATGCTGGAAGCCGGTGTCCATTTCGGACACCAGACGCGCTTCTGGAACCCCAAGATGGCCCCCTTCATCTTCGGCCATCGCAACAAGATCCACATCATCAACCTCGAGAAGACGCTGCCCATGTTCGAGGAGGCGACCAAGTTCGCCCGGCAGCTCGCTTCCAATCGCGGCACCATCCTGATGGTCGGCACCAAGCGCCAGGCGCGCGAACTGGTGGCCGCCGAGGCGCAGCGTTGCGGCATGCCCTACGTCAACCAGCGCTGGCTGGGCGGCATGCTGACGAACTTCAAGACCGTCAAGACCTCGCTGAAGCGCCTGAAGGATATGAAGGCCCAGCAGGAAGCCGGCCTCGAGTCCATGTCCAAGAAGGAGCAGCTGATGTTCCAGCGCGAGCTGGACAAGCTCGAGAAGGACATCGGCGGCATCCAGGACATGAACACGCTGCCCGACGCCCTGTTCATCGTCGACGTCGGCTACCACAAGATCGCCGTCGCCGAGGCGCAGAAGCTGGGCATCCCGATCATCGCCGTGGTCGACTCCAACCACTCGCCCGAGGGCATCGACTACGTGATCCCCGGCAACGATGACTCCGCCAAGGCCGTGACGCTGTACGTCCGTGCCATGGCCGATGCCATCCTGGAAGGCAAGAACAACGCCGTGAACGACGTGCAGCGTGCCGTCGCCGAAGGCGGCAACGACGAATTCGTCGAGGTGCAGGAAGGCGCGTCCGCGTAAATTCGCCGCCCCTGCCGCGGAGAAGGGGGCTTTCGAGCCCCTTTTTCGCAACCGCAATGAACTGAACAAGAGGAACGAAAATGGCTGCTATCACCGCAAAAATGGTCGGCGACCTGCGCGCGAAGACCGACGCGCCCATGATGGAATGCAAGAAGGCGCTGACCGAGGCCGACGGCGACATGGACAAGGCCGAGGAGCTGCTGCGCGTCAAGCTGGGCAACAAGGCCGGCAAGGCCGCCTCGCGCATCACCGCCGAAGGCGTGGTCGCCGCGTCCATCGAAGGCACGACCGGCGCGCTGCTGGAAGTGAACTGCGAGACCGACTTCGTCACCAAGAACGACAGCTTCCTGGCCCTGGCGCGTGCCGCCGCCGACCTGATCGCCAAGAACAACCCCGCCGACGTCGCCGCCCTGGGCGCGCTGCCGTACAGCCAGGACGGCTTCGGCCCCACCCTGGAAGACGTGCGCAAGGGCCTGATCGGCAAGATCGGCGAGAACATGAGCTTCCGCCGCTTCAAGCGCTTCGAGGGCGGCAACAAGCTGGTGAGCTACCTGCACGGCACCCGCATCGGCGTGGTGGTCGAATACACCGGTGACGACACCGCCGCCAAGGACGTCGCCATGCACGTGGCGGCCATGAAGCCGGTGGCCCTGTCGTCTGCCGAAGTGCCGGCCGAACTGATCGAGAAGGAGCGCAACGTCGCCACCGCCAAGGCCGCCGAATCCGGCAAGCCGGCCGACATCGCCGCCAAGATGATCGAAGGCTCGGTGCAGAAGTACCTGAAGGAAGTCTCGCTGCTGAACCAGCCGTTCGTGAAGAACGACAAGCAGACCGTCGAACAGATGCTCAAGGCCGCCAACACCGAGGTCAAGGGCTTCACCCTGTACGTGGTGGGCGAGGGCATCGAGAAGAAGGCCGACGACTTCGCCGCCGAAGTGGCCGCCCAGGTCGCCGCCGCCAAGCAAGCCGCTTAAACTACGCCAAGCACAGGAGACCTGCCCCCATGCCCGCTTCCCAGCCGGCCCACAAGCGCATCCTGCTCAAGCTGTCCGGCGAGGCCCTGATGGGCGACGACGCCTTCGGCATCAACCGCGCGACCATCGTGCGGATGGTGGAGGAGGTGGCCGAGGTCGTGAACATGGGCGTGCAGGTCGCCGTCGTTATCGGCGGCGGCAACATCTTCCGCGGCGTGGCCGGCGGCTCGGTGGGCATGGACCGTGCCACCGCCGACTACATGGGCATGCTCGCCACCGTGATGAACGCCCTGGCGCTGTCCGACGCGATGACCAAGCAGGGCCTGGTGCCGCGCGTGATGTCGGCCATCGCCATCGAGCAGGTGGTCGAGCCCTACGTGCGGCCCAAGGCGCTGCAGTACCTCGAAGAAGGCAAGGTGGTGATCTTCGCCGCCGGCACCGGCAACCCGTTCTTCACCACCGACACGGCGGCGGCGCTGCGCGGCGCGGAGATCGGCGCCGAGATGGTGCTGAAGGCGACCAAGGTCGACGGCGTCTACACCGCCGACCCGCAGAAGGACCCCTCCGCCGAACGCTATTCGCGACTGAGCTTCGACGAGGCCATGACCCGCAACCTCGGCATCATGGACGCCACCGCCTTCGCGCTGTGCCGTGACCAGAAGCTGCCGATCAAGGTCTTTTCCATCTTCAAGCACGGCGCACTCAGGCGGGTGGTGCTGGGCGAGGATGAGGGTACCCTGGTGTACGCCTGAGGAAGGAGCTGACGATGAAAACGATCGCCGAAATCAAGACGAACCTGCAGCAGAAGATGGACCAGTCCATCGGCGCGTTCAAGAACACGCTCACCAAGATCCGCACCGGCCGCGCCAACCCGGCCATCCTGGATACGGTGCAGGTCGAGTATTACGGCACCATGATGCCGATCAGCCAGGTGGCCAGCGTCAACCTGCTGGATGCGCGCACGATCAGCGTGCAGCCCTTCGAGAAGGGCATGGGCGCCAAGATCGAGAAGGCCATCCGCGAGAGCGACCTGGGCCTGAATCCCGCCTCCATGGGCGACCTGCTGCGCGTGCCCATGCCGCCCATGTCGGAGGAGCGCCGCAAGGAGATGACCAAGCTGGTGCGCCACGAGGGCGAGAACGCCAAGATCGCCATCCGCAACCTGCGCCGCGACGCCAACGAGCAGGTGAAGAAGCTGGTCAAGGACAAGGAAGCCACCGAGGACGAAGCCAAGCGCTCCGAAGCCGACGTGCAGAAGACCACCGACCGGCACATCGCCGAGATCGATGCGCTGGTGGCGGACAAGGAAAAGGAGATCATGGCGGTCTGAGCGCAGGGGGCTGGAGGCTAGAGGCTGGAGGCTGGGGAAACACCCGAGTTGCGGCCCGTCCCTAGCCCCTGGGCCCTCGACCCTCGTCCCTCTATGAGCGCAAAGCGCGAAATCCCGCACCATATCGCCATCGTCATGGACGGCAACGGCCGCTGGGCGACGAAGCGGTTCCTGCCGCGCGTGGCGGGCCACAAGAAGGGCGTGGACGCGCTGCGCGCCTGCGTGCGGCACTGCGGCGACCGTGGCGTCAAGGTGCTGACGGTCTTCGCCTTCTCCTCCGAGAACTGGAACCGGCCGCCCGAGGAGGTCTCGGGGCTGATGGAGCTGCTGGCCATGGCGCTGGCGCGCGAGGTGCCGCAACTGCAGGCCGAGGGGGTACGCATCCACTTCGTGGGCGAGCGCGGCAACCTGTCGGACAAGGTGCGCCAGGGCCTCGCGCTGGCCGAGGCCGCCACGGCGCACAACACGCGCCTGGTCTTCAACATCTGCTTCAACTACGGCGGCCGCTGGGACATCGCCCAGGCGGCCGCCCGGCTCGCCGAGCGCGGCGAGCCCATCACCGAACAAAGCCTGGACCGCGCCCTGGCGCTGGCGCACGTGCCCGACCCGGACCTCGTGATCCGCACCGGCGGCGAGAAGCGCATCAGCAACTTCCTGCTCTGGCAGGGGGCGTACAGCGAGCTTTACTTCAGCGACAAGCTCTGGCCCGACTTCGACGCCAAGGCGATCGACGCCGCCATCGCCGACTACGCCGGGCGCGAACGCCGCTTTGGTCGCACGTCCGAGCAAGTGGCGGCGCCCGCGCCCGCCCGCGCCCGACCCAACGCCCCCTGAGAAAAAAGCGGCGAAGTTTAAGCAA
>JAEZKX010000046.1 GCA_023436025.1 Pseudomonadota bacterium
GGCTTGCGCCGCATGGTGGCGAACAGCGACCGGCGCAGCGCCGCGTTGGCCTGCGCGTAGCCGAGGCCGCTGGCGGGCGCGGCATCGTAGAGGTCCTGCTGGCAGTTCCACAGCAGGCCTTCCTCGATCCAGGTCTCCAGCGTGCGCAGGAAGTTGCCCTGCACGGTGGGCGTGAAGCCCACCATCACGCCGGCGATGCTGCGCACCAGCACGTCGTCGCCGGCGCCGGCCAGCCCCTGCTTCATCGCCAGGCCCAGCGGCCCGGCGCCGGGCATGCCGGCTTGCACCCACTGCCGCACCGCCTGCTGCACGTGCTGGCCCTGGGCACGGCCCTGGGCGTCGAGGCCCGGCCGCGGATGTGCCATGAAAATGTAGCGCGAGGCGGTGGTCAGGTGGCCCGGGCAGCGCGGCAAGGCGCCTGGGTCGTCCTCCTCCAGCCGGCCGCCGGCCTGCATGAAGCGGTCGTCGGCGGCGGGCAGGCCGATCAGCCGCTGGCACAGCAGCGCCATCACGCGGTCGCTGTAGTCCACCAGGTCGATGGGGCGGCGCACGGGATCTTCCGGGCCGCCGGACGGCAGGTCGGGGAAGCGCGCCAGCACCGCCTGCGCCAGCTTCAGCGTGAGGTCGAAGGCGGGCTCCTCCTGGATGCTCCAGATGGCGCCGTTGACGCGCGCTTCCACGGCGTATTCGGGATCGGCCGGGTCGCGCCCCAGCACATTGCGGCCCACCGAGGCGTGCATGCGTTCGCCATAACCATGCACCGAGTAGCCGGTCCCCGGGTCGCGCATGACCTCGAGCACCTTCTTCCAGTCGCCCACCAGCGTGCCGTAGGCGCTGTTCTGCGGGAAGGCGGGGCAACCCTGGCGCACGGCCTCCCACACCGCGGGCGAGCGGTCGCGGTCTTCCAGCAGCCGGCGCGCGCGTTCGATCTCGTCGTGCGTGCTGTCGTCCCAGGGTTCGCGCGGCGGGGGAGCGACGGGAGGCTGGGCCACCAGCGCCGGCAGCTGCGCCAGCGCGGCGAGTGCCGGCACGAACAGGTACAGGCCCCATTGCAGCTGCACCAGCGGCCGGTCGCCGAGGTCGATGCGCGCCACGTTGCCGGCGGCGTCGAGGTAGCGGTAGATGCACGACTCGCCCGCCTGCGGCACCCGCAGGATGGGATCGCCGGGCATGGAGCCGACGCCGCTGCTGTTGCCGGCGGTCATCCAGCGCTGGATGGTCTCGAACTGCTCCGCGATGCTGGCGCAGTAGGCCATGAACAGGATGCCGCGGTCGGCGAGGCGGTCGGTGTCCGAGCGTGGGCCGTACGACATGCCGCGCCGCAGGATGCGCGGCATGTAGGCACGGCGGTCGCGCGGGTTGGCGCGGCGGATGTGCGAGTGGTAGGGGCAGGCGTCGCTGGCGCCGGGCTGGTCGTAGTTGAAGTCGTTGGGGCCGCCGTGGCCGGCGGGCTGCTGCACCAGCGGCGTGCCATCGGCCTTGCGGCCGAACATGCGGGCCAGCACGTCGGCGCGTTCGGAGCCCGGCACCTGGCGCAGCAGCGCGTCGAGGTGGTCCACGCGCTGGCGCAACTGCCGCACCACGAGGAAGCTGCCGTCCTGCAGCAGCGGGTCGAGCCGGACGGGCCCGTCGCCACGGCCATTGGCATAACCGAGCACCAGCTCGCCTTCGGGCACCGTGTCGTCCCAGGCCGGCTGGGCCGGCGCGCCCGGCGCCGGCCGCAGGCGCGGCTGGCTCACGCCATCGGCGAAGTCGAAGTGGCCGTAGACGTGCGCCGCGCCCGGCACGCGGAAGCTGCGCAAGGGCTGCACCGACAGGATGCCCAGCCCGGTTTCCGGCTTGGCGAGCTTCACCAGCTCGGGCTGGAAGGCCGGGTGCAGCTCGATGGCCAGGTCGTCCGGCGCGCGCCGCCGCAGCTGGATGGCCAGGTGCACCGTCGTCAGGTCGACGCGCTGGTCGGCGGCCTGCTGCTGGTAGCGTAGCGGCCGCGTCCAGCGGTCCGGGTGGTTGCCGCGCACGTCGCCCAGCTGCGCGGCGCGCGCCTCCATGCCTTCGATGAACTCCTGCGGGAAGAGGTGCAAGCGTTCGGGCGGGATGCCGAGTGCCTTCAGGCCGGCATGGGTGAAGGCCACCAGCATGCCATTGCCGTTCTCGAAGCCGGCGCAGCGCCCGGCCAATCCGGCCAGGAAGGGCGCGGCCTTGACGGGGTCGGTGATTCGCAGCAGCACCATGCAGCCGTGCGTCATCTGCTCGCCCGTGCCCAGCACGTGCGCCTGCAGGTTCTCGGGCGGCAGCGCCGGCGCGATCGGGGCCGGCCGGGGCGCGGGGCGGCGGTAGTCGAGCCAGGCGAGCTCGTCGCGCAACAGCGCACGGGTTTCGGCCCATTGCCGCGCCACTGCACCGGTGGGCGGCAGCGCGTCCAGATCGCGCATCAGCACCATCGCCTCCTGCAGCAGCACGTGGGTGAAGCGCTGCAGCACACCGTGGTCGCCGTCGGGGTCGTTGGCGTCGCGGTTGCGGGGAAAGTAGGTGGAGAGGCGGTACAGGCCCTTGAGCGTGCGCAGCGGCAGGGCCAGGGCGTTCACCGGGTCGGCGCGCGCGGCAGCCAGCGCGTCGGCGTCGCGGGCGGCGGCCGAGGGCAGGGCGTGGCGCACCAGGTCGCGCTCGCCAGGCGCGCCGCGCGCGAGGCGCTCGAGTCCGGCCAGGTAGCGCTGGTCTTCCAGCGTCACCGGCGCGTCGGAGTAGAACAGGCCCTTGTCGATCTCGTTGGCCCGCACCCAGCGGCAGTAGGTGTCGAAGCTGGCGGTGCGCGAACCGGGGTAGTCGAGCGAGTGGCAGAACAGCAGGTCCAGCAGCGTGCCGATGTCGCCGTAGATGACCCGCATGTAGGGTTCCCAGCCGCCGTCGAAGGTGACGTTGAGCGACAGGTGCCAGCGCGCCGCCTGGTCGGGCGCGGCCCCCGACCACACCTTGGGTGGCACCATCGCGTAGCGGAAGTTCTGGATGATGCCGAAGCGGCCGATGGTGTCGGGGAAGAAGGAAGCGCGGATCTCCGATTCGCGCAGGTTCTGGCGCGCCGCGTGCAGGGCGTCGAGCACCTTGCGCAGCCGGGCCACGTAGCTGATCGGCTCGAAGCTGGTGACCAGCCCGTGCCGCACCGGAGCCAGCACCGACAAGTTGGTGACACCGGCCAGCCCGATACTGCTTTTGAGTTCCATCCGCATCCCTCTCCGTGAGGGGGTGAAGGTAACTCATTGCAACGAAGATGCCCATCCGCAAATGTGCGGAAAGCGGGGCTTGCGCTACGGGAAAAGTCGCTCAGCGCAGCTGCGGCAGGCCCGCCAGCAGGGCGTCCCATTCACCCGCGCAGGCCGCCTCGATCGGCGCCAGGCCGGGCAGTTCCAGCCGCTGGGCATGCAGCCACAGGCGCTGCGTGCCGAGCCAGGCCGCCACCGCACGGTTGTGCGTGCCCTTGCCGTGGGTGGTGTCACCCACCAGGGGATGGGCGATGTGCTTGAAGTGCCGGCGGATCTGGTGGCGCCGTCCGGTCTGCGGCTCCACCTCCACCAGCGCGTAGCGGCTGGTCGGGTGGCGCGCGTCGACGCGGAACGGCCATTCGAAGGTGGCCAGGCGCCGGTACCGCGTGAGCGCCGCCAGGCGCGGCTGGCCGGCGGAAGGCAGTTCCGGGTCGCGCGCCAGCGGATGGTCGATCACGCCGGCTTCGGGCGGCCAGCCGCGCACCAGCGCGAGGTAGCGCTTTTGCACCGCGCCCTGCTCGAACAGCGGCCCCCAGCGCTGCGCCGCGGCCTGGGTGCGCGCGAACAGCAGCACGCCGCTGGTGGCCTTGTCCAGCCGGTGCAACGGCCACACCCGTTCGCCGAGCTGGTCGCGCAGCAGCTGGAGCGCGCTGCGTTCCTCGTGCCGGTCGAGTGCGCTCGGGTGGACCAGCAGGCCCGCGGGCTTGTCGATGGCGACGAGCTCGGCGTCGAGGTGCAGGAGGGAAAGCATCGGGGGATTGTCGGCCCGGGCCAACGCGGTTGCGAGACGCGAAGGACGCGAACGAAGCGAAGGACGCGAGCGAAGCGAAGGACGCGAAGGACGCGAAGGACGCGAAGGACGCGAAGTTTACGCAGAGCACGCGAAGGGAAGCCCATTCCCTTCCCAGGCTGTTCTTTTGCGTCCTCTGCGTAAACTTCGCGTCCTCTGCGTCCTGCCCCCCGCTTTCGGCGATCTGCGTCCTGCCCCCGCTTTCGCCGATCTGCGTCCTGCCCCCGCTTTCGGCGATCCGCATCCCGCCCCCGCCTTCAGCGATACTCGATTCCCCCAGCGGAGACAAACACATGCTCAAAGGAAAAACCGCCCTCGTCACCGGCTCCACCAGCGGCATCGGCCTCGGGATCGCCAAGTCGCTGGCGCGCCAGGGCGCGCGCATCGTGCTCAACGGCTTCGGCGACACCGAGGCGGCGCAGAAGGAAGTGGCGGCGCTCGGCGTCGAGGTCGCCTACCACGGCGCCGACATGAGCAAGCCGGCCGAGATCGCCGACCTGATGAAGTTCGCCGCCGACCGCTTCGGCCGGGTCGACGTGCTGGTCAACAACGCCGGTATCCAGCACGTCGCGCGGGTCGAGGACTTCGACCCGGCGCGCTGGGACGCGATCATCGCCATCAACCTGAGCAGCGCCTTCCACACCACGCGGCTGGCGGTGCCGGCCATGCGCGAGGCGAACTGGGGGCGCATCATCAACATCGCGTCCACCCACGGCCTGGTCGCCTCGCCCGAGAAGTCGGCCTACGTGGCGGCCAAGCACGGAATCGTCGGCTTCACCAAGTCGGTGGCGCTGGAGCTGGCGACCACCAACGTGACCTGCAATGCCATCTGCCCAGGCTGGGTGCTGACGCCCCTGGTGCAGAAGCAGATCGAGGCGCGTGCGCAGAACGAGGGGCTCACCATCGAGGCCGCCAGCAAGGAGCTGCTGGCGGAAAAGCAGCCCTCGCTGCAGTTCACGACCCCCGAGGAACTGGGCGAGCTGGCCGTGTTCCTGTGCGGGCCGGCGTCGAACAACGTGCGTGGCGTGGCCTGGAACGTGGATGGAGGCTGGGTGGCGCGCTGACGCGCGGCGCTTGCCCGCGGGCACTATCCGAACAGCCACGCCGCCGCGGCCATCATCGCGGCGCAGGTCAGCACCACGCCGCCGACCAGTTGGGCCAGCAGGCGCACGGTGGAGGAGGCCTTTTTCATTCCTCCAGTCTGCGCGCCGCCGCATGAACGGCGCCTGAACGGAACGCGGTTCAGCCGCCTGCGAGCGTTGCCTCCACCCGCGCGCCGCCGCCGGATGCACTGCCGAGCTTCAGCGCGCCGTGGTAGCTGGTCACCAGGTCGTTGACCACCGCCAGCCCCACGCCGTGGCCGGGCACGCGCTCGTCGCCGCGCACGTGGATCTGCAGCACCGACTGCGTGTCGCTGAAGCCGGGGCCGTCGTCCTCCACCACGATGTGCAGCCGCTCGCCGGCGCGGGCGGCCTGCACCCGCACCGTGGTGCGCGCCCACTTGGCGGCGTTGTCCATCAGGTTGCCCATCATCTCGAACAGGTCGCCTTCGTCGATGCGCCACTTCAGCTCGGGCGGGCAGTCCAGCACGATGGCCAGCCCCTTGTCCACATGCACCTTGGCCAGCGCATCGCGGATGCGCTCCAGCACCGGCAGCACCGCGATGGCCGGCGCGAAGCGGGCCGCGCCGCCGGCGGCTGCGCGGCCCAGCTGGTGCTGCACGATGGCGTCCATGCGCTGCACCTGCTGGGCCACGGTGGTGGGCAGCTGCGCCGGTTCCGCCAGCGCGTTGCGCAGCACCGCCAGCGGCGTCTTCAGGCTGTGCGCCAGGAAGCTCAGCGCCTCCTTGTAGCGCGCCTGGCGCACCCGCTCCTGCTGGATCAGCGTGTTGAGGTTGTCGGTCAGGCCCGAGATTTCGGTGGGGTAGCGGCCTTCGATGCGTTCCTGGCTACCGTCCTCGATGCGCCGCACCTCGCGCGTCACCTGCTTCAAGGGCGCCAGGCCCCAGCGCAGCAGCAGCAGCTGGGCCACCAGCAGCAGCGCCGCCGCCCCGCCCAGCCACTGCCACAGGGTGCGCGCGAACACGGCGAGCTCGCGGTCGAAGCCGGTCTTGTCCTCCAGCACCGACAGCACCAGCGGGGCGGCGCCGCCGCCGTTGCCGGCCCAGCGCACGCCGTAGGTCACGCCCAGGTAGTTGCCCTCGGGGCCCTCGATGGTCTCGAAGCGCCAGCGGCCGGTCTCGCCTTCGCGCTGCAGCGGCGCCGGCACGCCCAGGGTGGAGGGCGACTGCCAGGTTTCACCGCGGTTCACGTTGTGGATGGCGGCGTAGAGCCCGGAGGCCGGCAGGGTCAGGCGCGGCTCGGCGAACTCCGCGGGCATCACCAGCTTGCCGCGCTCGTCGATCTCGGCGCGCGCCAGCAGCAGGTAGACCGTGCCCTGCAGGCGGCTGTAGTGCACGGTGCGCACGCTGTCGGCATGGGCGCGCTGCACGGCGATGCCGGCGCCCGCCAGGAAGGCCAGCAGCACCAGGCCGGCACCGAGCAGCAGGCGGGCGCGGATCGAGTAGCCGGCCCTCATCCACCCAGCTTGAAGCGGTAGCCGCGTCCGCGCACCGTCTCGATGGGTGCCAGCGTACCCTGCGGATCGAGCTTGCGGCGCAGCCGCCCCACCAGCACCTCCAGCACGTTGCTGTCGCGGTCCTCGCCGTGCGGGTAGAGGTAGTCCGACAGTTCCTGGCGCGCGACCACGCGGGCGCGGTGCCGCACCAGGTATTCGAGCAGGCGGTATTCGAAGGCGGTGAGTTCCAGCGGCGCGCCGTCCAGCCGCACGGACTGGGTGCCGATGTCCAGCGCCAGCGGGCCCAGCACCAGCGTGTCGCCCGTGGCCTGCAGGGAGCGGCGCAGCAGCGCCTTGACGCGCGCGGCCAGCTCCTGGAACTCGAAGGGCTTGACCACGTAGTCATCGGCGCCGGCTTCGAGGCCGGTCACCTTGTCCTGCCAGCTGCCGCGGGCGGTGAGGATCAGAAGCGGCATGGTGCGGCCCTCGGCACGCAGCCGCTGCACGATGGTCAGGCCGTTGAGCCGGGGCAGGCCCAGGTCGACGATCGCCAGGTCGAAGGGATATTCGCGTGCCAGGAACAGGCCTTCCTCGCCGTCGGACGCCTCGTCCACGCGGTAGCCCTCTGCCTCCAGCTGGCGCCGCAGCCCCTGGCGCAGGTCCGCTTCGTCCTCGATCAGCAGCAGCCGCATCTCAGAACGGCCGTCCGGTGGCCATGTCGATCAGCACCACGCGCACCTCGCCGCCGGCCGTGACGACCTTCACGCGCCAGGCCGGGCGCCCGCCCGCGTCGGCGCGCTCCACCGCCAGCACGCGGCCGCCGGTGG
>JAEZKX010000047.1 GCA_023436025.1 Pseudomonadota bacterium
GAACGGAAGCGCCGCATTCCGAATTCATGCCCAGCATGGGCGGCACGGTGCGCATGGTGGGCGTGCAGGAGCTGATCGACGTCCACGACAAGGCCGACTTCTTCCTGGCTCTGGGCCAGGAGGACGAGGCGATCGCGGTGCTGGAAGCCCACGTGCACGACCAGGTCGAAACCAGCGCGCTGCCGTGGATGGATCTGCTGGACCTGTACCACTCCGCCGGGCGGCGCGCCGAGTTCGACAAGCTGCGCTCGGAGTTCCTCCAGCGCTTCGCGGTGCAAGTGCCCGATTTCGAGCATTTCGACCAGCCGACCAATTCCCTGGAGAACTACAGCCGCGCCCTGAGCCGCATCGTCGCCCTGTGGCCGTCGCGCCGCGTGCTCAACGTGATCGAGGAGTCCATCTTCCGCAAGCCGGGCCTGGCGGGCGCCGAGCCGTTCAGCCTGCAGGCTTACCGCGAGCTGGTGCTGCTGTACCACATCGCGCAGGAAGTGGCGCCGCCGGAGGACAGCGTGGGCGCGCCGCTGGACTACCGGCCCACCGATTTCCCCCCCACCTCGCTGCAGCCGCTGCACATGCTGGACGCTCCCGAGCGCTACCAGGTGCATCCGCCGGAAAGCCTGGCGCTGCGCCTGGACACGACGCTGCCGATGGCGCCGCGCGAACCGGCCGTGGAGCCTCCGGATGAGGAGATGCTGGTGAGGGGCCGTCTGGGCCGTGACGGATCCAGGACGCCCGACCAGCTGTTCATCCCGCCGGCGTCGCCCCGCATCGGGCTGGACATCGACCTCGACGACCTGGCGGCCGAGGCCGGCCCTGCCTCCGCGGTTGCGCCGGTCGACCTCGATCCCTTCGGCGACCCCATTGCCGCCCCGGCGCCGGGCGCGTTCGATTCCGCCCCTGCGCGCCCGACGCCCCAGGCCCCACCGTCGCCGCTGCCGATGGGACGCGGCGAGCTGCCGCCGCTGGATTTCGACACCAGCCTGTTCGACCCGGTGGACCGCAAGCCGAAGTAGGCCGCGGACGCGCCGTCCGCATGGCCGCCCCCCAGACGGGCAACGCGCGGCGGGCGAGAGGCGCCAGAAGCGCGCGGGTGCGGCTCAGCCCGCGCGCCGCGCGAACCGGGTCGCCAGTGCGCTGGCCACCATCGCTGCCACGATGCCCGCGAACCCACCCCAGTGCAGCCAGGCCATGCCGTCGTGCGCGACCAGCCAGCCGCCGGCGGCAGTGCCGATCGCCTGGCCGGCGTAGATGCCCGAGGAATTGAGCGCCACCGAGGCTGCCGCCAGCCCCGGCGCCAGCGCCACCACGCGCGCCTGCTGCGCCGAGTTGGAGGCGAAGCAGCCCAGGGCCCAGGGCACGGCCACCAGCCCGGCCAGTCCCAGCGTGGTCCCCAGCGGGAACAGCAGCAGTGTCAGCGCGATCAGCGCCAGGCTGGCCATGACGGCGCGGTGGGCGCCGATGCGGTCGATGTAGCGCGCCATCAGCACGTTGCCCAGCAGGCCGAAGGCGCCGAACCACATGAAGAACAGGCTCAGCTCGCGCGGTCCCGCGCCCACGGCCTGGCGGAAGTAGGGCGCGAAGTACGAGAACTGGGTGAACTGGCCGGCGGCGCACAGCACGGTGACGGCCACCGTGGTCATGACGGCGCGCGAGCGGAAGGTTTCCTGCCAGGCCGCGAGCGAGAGCACGGGGGGCCGCACGCCGTCGGGCATGGCGCGCCAGACCCAGACGGCACTCACGATGCTCAGCCCGCCCACCGCGACGAAGGCCTGGCGCCAGCCGAAGGTGCCGCCGACGTAGGCGCCGAAAGGCATGCCCAGCACCGAGGCGAGCGACCAGCCGAGGAAGATGAAGGCGATGGCGCGGCCGCGCTGCTCCGGCGGCACCAGCTGGCCGACGCAGGCCGCCGCCTGCGGCGTGAAGACCGCGCAGGGCACCAGGGCGACCACCCGCAGCGCCAGCAGCCAGCCGAAGGACGGCGCCAGGGCGCAGGCGAAGTGCATGACGGCATACCAGGCCATGGCCAGTGCCAGCAGCCGGCGACGGTCCCACCGCGCCACCAGCGCCGCGAAGGCCGGTGCGCCGAGGCACATGAGGATGGCGCCGGTGGAGATGAGCTGGCCGGCAACGGCGACCGACACGCCCAGCGAGCCGCTGATCTCGTTGAGCGTGCCCGGCACCGTCATCACGCCGGTGCCGATCACGGCGTTGCCCGCTAGCAGGGCCCAGAGCACGCCCCGCGGCGAGGATGCGGCGGCGCCGGGCGGCGCGGGCAGGGCGGGTGGGTTCACCGGCGCGATTCTGGCACCGCGGATTCAACCCCGCCGGCGCAGGGTCTCGGCATCCTGGCGACACAGGGGCCCCCGGCCCCTGGCGCCCAAGGGATTCAGCGGCGGACCTGCAGCGCCCCGGGGTTGACGATGTTGGTGGGCGTGCCGCGGATGAAGTTGACGACGTTGTCGAAGGCCGCGCCGAAGTAGAGCTCGTAGCTCTCCTGTTCGACGTAGCCGATGTGCGGTGTGCAGATGCAGTTCTCCAGGCGCAGCAGCGCGTGGCCCTGCAGGATGGGCTCGCTCTCGAAGACGTCGATGGCGGCCATGCCGGGGCGGCCGCGGTTGAGGCCGGCGATCAGCGCCTCGGGTTCGAGCAGCTCGGCGCGCGAGGTGTTCACCAGCAGCGAGGTCGGCTTCATGAGGGCCAGGTCGTCGAGCTTGACGATGCCGTAGGTGTCCTCGTTCAGGCGCAGGTGCAGCGACAGCACGTCGCTCTCGGCGAACAGCTGTTCGCGGCTCTCGGCCGCGGCCAGGCCGTCGGCCTGCGCCTTGGCCATGGATTCGGGACTGCCCCATACCTGCACCTTCATGCCGAAGGCCTTGCCGTAGCCGGCCACCAGCTGGCCGATCTTGCCGTAGCCCCAGATGCCCAGGGTCTTGCCGCGCAGCACCATGCCGACGCCGAAGTTGGGCGGCATGGACGCCGACTTCATGCCCGACTGCTGCCAGGCCCCGTGCTTGAGGCTGCTGATGTACTGCGGCAGGCGGCGCATCGCCGTCATGATCAGCGCCCAGGTGAGTTCGGCCGGCGCGATGGGCGAGCCGATGCCCTCGGCCACGGCGATGCCGCGTTCGGTGCAGGCCTCGATGTCGATGTGCGCGCCGACGCGGCCGGTCTGCGAGATCAACTTCAGGCGAGGCAGCTTCTCCACCAGCTGGCGGCTGATGGCCGTGCGTTCCCGGATCAGGACGATGACGTCGGCGTCGCGCAGCCGTACCGACAGCTGGCCGATCCCCTTGACCGTGTTGGTGAAGACCTTGGCGGGATAGGCTTCGAGCTTGGATGCGCACTGGAGCTTGCGCACCGCATCCTGGTAATCGTCGAGGATCACGATGTTCATGCCCGGATTGTGCCTTGCACCGTCGCCGCGCCGATGCGCGCGGGTAACAGGGCCGCTACGATGCGGGGTTCCGAAACCGAGGAAGAGACTCGCAATGCCCATTTCGCTCTACCAGGCCAGCGTGCCGGTGTTCCAGCACATGCTGCGCAACCTTGCGCACATCCTCGACAAGGGGGCGCAGCACGCGGCCGCCCGCAAGATCGATCCGGCGGCGCTCACCGCCTTCCGGCTGGCGCCGGACATGCTGCCCCTCACGCGGCAGGTGTTGATCGCCTGCGATGCAGCCAAGAACGGGGTGATGCGGATGTCGGGCGTCGAGGCGCCGAAATTCGAGGACAAGGAAGCGACTTTCGAGGAATTGCAGGCCCGCATCGGCAAGACGCTGGACTACCTGGCGACGGTACCGGCCACCGCCTTGGACGGCCAGGAAGACAAGGAGGTCACTTTCCCGGTGGGCCCCGACCGCAAGCGCACCATGCGGGCCCAGGACTACCTGCTCACCTGGGCGCTGCCGAACTTCTTCTTCCACATCACCACCGCCTACGCCATCCTGCGCCACAACGGCGTGGACCTGGGCAAGAGCGATTACCTGGTGGGGCCCTTGAAGTAGTAGCCCGGGGGTATTGGCGGCAGTAGACGGGACAGCCGGACGCAAAAGTCGCAAAGGTCCCGCGAAAGTCGCAAAAGGACAGCCTGAAAGAAGCAGAGGGCCGGAGCGGATGTTTCCATCCATTCGGCTGTTCTTTCGCGACTTTTGCGTAGCTTTTGCGACCTTTGCGTCCGGATGTTCCGGGTGTCGGCTGTTGCGGTCCTTTTGGTAGCCGGGTGCATTGGCGGCAGTAGACGGGACAGCCGGACGCAAAAGTCGCAAAGGTTCCGCGAAAGTCGCAAAAGACAGCCAAATAAGGAAGGAATCCGGATGGAGGTTTTCATTCCATTCGGCTGTTCCTTCGCGACTTTTGCGTAGCTTTCGCGACCTTTGCGTCCGGATGTCCGGGTATTGGTTGCGGCGGACTCAGTGGATTTGCGCTTCCAGGGCGGCGAGGCGGTCGAGTTCGGCGCAGACGTCGGCCATGCGGCCGGAGATGACCATGCGGCCGGCGACGGCGCGCGGGGCGCTGGGTTCGAGGACGCGCACCACGCGCAGGGGACGCGCCGGCGCCCGTGCGGCCAGCGGT
>JAEZKX010000084.1 GCA_023436025.1 Pseudomonadota bacterium
CCGGCAGGTCGAGCGTGAAGCCGGGTGCCACCGCAGCCGCCGCTGGCGCCGCAGGGATGGCAGGCATGGCAGGCGTTGCGCGCGGGGCCGCGGGCTCCCCCGGCATGGCCTGGCGGCCCCTCATCGGGCGCAGCTCGCCAGCGTCATCGTCCCAGACGAACAGCTTCTTGGCCAGCGTCGGCTGGTAGTTCAGCATGTCGATCAGGAAACCGAGCGCGCCCAGGTTGTTGCCCAGCTTGTCGAAGGTGCCGGCCGCGCGGGCCTTCTCCTCGTCGAGCTCGGTGACGATGATGTTCTCGACCGCGTCGCGCATGCGCTGCACGGCCTGCGACGCGAAGTCCAGCCCCAGCACCGACAGCACGCCGCGCATCTGCGCCAGGAAGCCGGGCGCATCGCGCAGCGGCGCCTTGTCGGCCGGGTTGCGGAAGAACTGGTCGAGCACTTTCTCGAGCTCGCCCAGCGTGCCGCGCAACTCGCCCACCACGCTGCCCATGGTCTGGCGGTCGCTGACGCGCCGGTACAGGTCCTCGACCCAGTGTTCCAGCGGTTCCGGCTGGCCGCCCGCGGCCACCTTGGCCAGCCGGTCGGCCAGGCGCTGCATGCGCTCGGGGATGCTGGCATCGTTGGGGTCCAGGTCCTGGAACGAGGCTTCCAGGTACAGCACCGCGGTCGCGACTTCCATCGCCAGTTCGGCGTTGGGCACGCGGCCCGACTTGGCGATGGATTCCAGCGCGGCGGTCAGCGCACGCGCCAGCGGCTCGCTGGGCGCGTACAGCTTCAGCAGGGTGTCGCACAGCTGCTCGAACTGGTCGCGCGCCGACTTGATCTTGTTGGCGTCACCGCCGGACAGTGCCGACCAGGTGTCCTTGGCGTTGCCGATGCGCTTGCGCATCTGCGCCAGCAGCACGGGATCGAAGCGTCCGAAGGGACTGGTGGCGTAGTCGACCGGCAAGGCCTTGTCGAGGCCATAGGCCTCGCGCACGGCGGCGAGCGCCGCCGCCTGCGCACCCTGCGGCGGCACGGCCTGGGCGCAGAAGAACACCAGGTCCTGCGCCAGCCGGTCGGACACGCCCATCTCGCCCTTGGCGAGCGAGGCGTACTGCAGCAGCACGCGCGAGGCCGCGCGCTTCACGTAGAGGTCGGCGGGCAGCAGGCCCAGCGCAATGGCTTCGAAGTAGCCGGCGGCCACGCGCCAGAAGATGCGCGGCTGCTTCGCCGTCTGGGCGGCGGCCAGGCCGGTGCCGATGTCCGCGAGCTCGCGGCCGGCGCCAGGGTCGGCCGCCTTGACGATGCGCAGCACCGCCTGGTCCATGCGCGAGCGGACCGCCGGCTCGTAGTTCAGCGCCTGCGCGGGCGCCGGGCCCTCCACCTCGGTCCAGCGCCAGTCCACGTTCCACAGGTCGGCCGGGTGCACGCGGTCGGCGCCGGCCAGTTCCTGCACGTCCTTGTACTGCGGGAACAGGCTCAGCGGCGAGACGTCCTTGCCGCCCAGCAGGGCCTCGAGGTACTCGGTCAGCGCGAAGCCGGCGCGCTCCACCTTGGCCGCCGCGGCCTCCGTGCACAGCTCGGGCCGCTCCACGAACTTCTGCGCCGCGCCTTCCATGCTGCGCAGGATGGACGCGGGTGCGCCCAGGCCCACCATCTCGAGCGCGCCGACGGCCTGGTGCATGTGCTGCCGCGCGATGCGCAGCTGGCCGGTGTCGACCGACGCCATGTCCTCGCCGCGGGCCTGCGCGGTGTCGCGCACGAAACGCCGCAGCGCCGACGAAGCGGATTCCAGCGACTTGCGGAGTTCGTCCAGTACCCAGGCCAGCGGGCCCAGGTCGTTGTGGGCCAGGTCCTGGTCTTGAGCTGCTGCTTCCATTCCGTCTTCCGTCTTCCGTCTGCGGTCGCGCCGGTGGCGGACCGGTTCTTAGGCGATCTTGAAACGGGACACCGACTGGCGCAGTTCCTCGGCCATCCGGGTCAGCTCGCGCACCTGCTGCGCCGTGGAGCGCGTGCCCTCGCCGGTCTGTTCCGTCACCGCGAAGATGTGCTGGATGTTGCCGGCCACCACGTTCGCCGATTCGGCTTCGCGCGATGCGGACATCGAGATCTGCTCAATCAGGTCGGCGAGCCGGCGCGACACCTGGTCGATCTCGGTCAGCGCCGTGCCGGCGTTGTCGGACAGCTTGGCGCCTTCCACCACGCCCTGGGTCGAGCGTTCCATGGCGGCCACGGCGTCCTGCGTGTCGGTCTGAATCGCCTTCACCAGCGCCGAGATCTGGCGCGTGGCGTCGGCGGAGCGTTCGGCCAGGCGCTGCACTTCTTCGGCCACCACCGAGAAGCCGCGACCGGCTTCACCGGCGGACGCAGCCTGGATGGCGGCGTTCAGGGCCAGCACGTTGGTCTGTTCGGTAATGTCGGAAATCAGTTCGGTGATTTCGCCGATCTCCTGCGACGACTCGCCCAGCCGCTTGATCCGCTTGGAGGTTTCCTGGATCTGGTCGCGGATGGCGTTCATGCCGCCGATGGCGTTCTGCACGGCCTGCAGGCCCTGCTCGGTGGCGCGCAGCGTCTGGCGCGCAACCTGGGCCGATTCCTGCGCCTGGCCGGACACGGTGTTGATGCGGCCTGCCATGTCGAGCACCGACTGGCCGGTTTCGCGGATCTCGCGCAGCTGCTCGGTGGAAGCCGCCAGCAGCTCGGTGGAGGTGCTTTCCACCTGCGCCGTCGTCTGCGCCACCTTGGTCGCCGTGCTCTGCACCGCGCCCACCAGCTGGCGCAGTTCTTCCACCGTGTAGTTCACCGAGTCGGCGATGGCGCCGGTGATGTCCTCGGTCACGGTGGCTTCCTGCGTCAGGTCGCCCTCGGCGACCGACTGCAGTTCGTTCATCAGCCGCAGAATGGCCGCCTGGTTGGCGTCGTTCACGCGCTTGGCTTCCTGCTCCTGGCGCTCTGCCTCGTGGCGTTGCGATTCGGCGCGCGCCTGGCGCGAACGCGAGTCCTGCAGCTGCACATAGGCCAGGCCGAAGGCGCAGCCGATGGCGAACAGCGAGGACACCAGCAGGGTCAGCAGGGCCCACAGGCCCAGACCGGTCTGCGCGGACAGCTTGCCCTGCAGTTCCTCCAGCGACTTTCGCAGCGGCTCGGAGTCCTGGATGATCGATGCCTGCGCTTCGCGGGCGGACACCAGGCCCTGCAGGTTGCCCAGGATGGCGCCGGCCTGCGTGCGGGTCTGCTCGTACAGCTGCAGCAGCGCCTGGATGCGCTCACGGGTCTGCTCGTCGCGGGTGGGCGCCAGGCGCAGCTCGGGGCTGCCGTCCAGCATGCCCTGCGCGATCTCCTTGAAGGAGTTCAGGTCCTTGCCCAGCAGGAACACTGCCTCGGGCGACACGCCCTCCATCGTGAGGAACTCGTTGGCCGACTTGCCGATGCGCTGCGTCAGCATCACCAGCTGGCCGGCGGCGGAGATCTCGGCGGCCGAGGCGTTCTGCTGCAGCTTCAGCGAGGACACCGTCTCGGCGATCTCCAGCAGGTCGGAGGACTGGCGGTTGATGGTGCGCAGCGCGGTGCCGACCTGGGTCAGGATCTGCTGCTGGCTCATGACGGTGGCGGCGTTCTTCTCGGCGCGCTCCATCAGCGGCAGGATCTTGGTCAGGTCCTCCTGCATCTCGGCGGAGACGGCGGCCAGGCCGACGGTTTCGTCGCCGCTCTGCATGCCGCGCACGGTGCGGGCGAGCACCTCGGCCGATTCCTTCACGTCGGGGAAGGCCTGCGGGCTGCCGATCAGCGCCTGCGACACCGACTTGGCCAGACGCTGCGACTGCATCAGCGAGGAGCCGGTGGCGGCCACCTGCTGGGCGACCGTGTCGGCGGAGCGCACGGCATACCAGGCCATGCCGGCCAGCACCAGCAGCGACAGCGCCAGCAGCGTGAACAGCGTGCGCTGGTGGGTGGCGGCGCTGCGGCGTCCCAGGAAGGGGACGCTGATCAGTTCTGCCTCGTCGACCTCCTCGATGGGGTCGATCGAATCATCCAGGCCGTCGTCGATGGCGCCGCGCGCGAGGCCCTGGGTGCTGCCGGCCTCGATGGTGGCCGTGCCCTGGTCGGGGGCGGCCAGGCTCATCTCCTGGGTCACGGAGGGATCTTCATCCTCGTGCGGCTTCCTGGAGAACAGTTTCTTGAAGGAAAGGACAGCGGACATGATGGCGAGCCTTCGGGATTTAAGCCTGGGCGCTGATGCTCAGGAACTGCGGTTGCTGCGACAGGGCCTGCAGGTTGATCTCCTGCCAGTACGTGCCGCCGGCATCGGTGTAGCCGCTGCCGAAATAGTCGGGCGCGCCATCCTGGCGCGCGGCGGAGGAAGCGAAGGCGTCCATGTTGCGCAGGCCTGCCAGCCGGTCGACCAGCAGGGCGCAGTTGATCTCGAGCAGCGCGTTCAGCGCCACCAGGCGCGACTCGGCGCGGCCGGCGTCGGAACGCTGCGCCGGCGGCGCGCCACTGACGTAGCTGGCCAGGTCGACCACCCCGTAGAGGCCGCCGCGCAGGTTGGCCACGCCCAGGAACCAGTCGTGGGTGTAGGGCACCTGCTGCGTCGCCGTGAAGGGGAAGATCTCGCCGGACTGGCCAAGCGGGAACAGGTAGTTGCGGCCTCCGGCCTCGACCGCCAGCCAGCCGGCCTGCACGCCCTCGCTGCGGGCGGTCTGGAGGCGGCTGGCCAGCCGGCTTTGCAGCTCTCGGAGGGCTTCGCGGTTGGCCATGCTCTCGCGCCCCGGCCGATCAGCCGAGGGCCTTGATCTTGGCCATCAGCTCGTCGGCGTCGACGGGCTTGGTGATGTAGTCGCGCGCGCCCTGGCGCATGCCCCACACCCGGTCGGTTTCCTGGTTCTTGCTGGTGCACATGATGATCGGCACGTCCGCGAAGTTCGGGTCGCGCGTGATCGCCCGCGTCAGCTGGAAGCCGTTCTGCCCGGGCATGACCACGTCCATCAGGATCAGGTCGGGCTTCTCCTCGGCCAGCCGGCGGAAGGCATCGTCGGCGCCTTCGGCGGTCTTCACCGAGAAGCCGTTCTTCTGCAGCAGGTCGGTCATGAACATCAGCTCGGTCTTGGAGTCATCCACGACGAGCACTTTCTTGATGGCCATCGGCCTCTCTCCTTAGTCTGGTTGCGCCTGGCCGAACTGCTGCACCGTCTGCAGCAGTTGGTCCTTGGTGAAGGGCTTGGTCAGGTAATCTTGCGAGCCGACCATGCGGCCGCGCGCCTTGTCGAACACGCCGTCCTTGGAGGACAGCATGACCACGGGCACGCCCGCGAATCTCGCGTTGCGCTTGATGATGGCGCAGGTCTGGTAGCCGTCGAGCCGCGGCATGAGGATGTCGCAGAAAATGAGGTTGGGCTGGTAGTCGTTGACCTTGGACAGCGCGTCGAACCCGTCCTCGGCCAGCATCACCTCGTGCCCCCCCTGCTTGAGGAAGATCTCGGCGCTGCGCCGGATGGTGTTGCTGTCGTCGATCACCAGCACCTTCAATCCCGTGGTGCTCACTTGATGTCGCTCCTCATTTTTTTCACTGCATGAGTTCGGCGGCACCCCCTCCGCCTGAGTTCGGTGGTCCTTAGATCTGGACCATCTCGAAGTCCTCCTTCCGGGCGCCGCACTCGGGACAGGTCCAGTTCATCGGGACCTGTTCCCACGGCGTTCCGGGGGCAATTCCATGGTCAGGCGCGCCCGCCGCCTCGTCGTAAATCCATCCGCAGATCAGGCACATCCAGGTTTTCGAATCGGTCACAGCTTAAAGGGGCTTCGTCTAGAATGCAACGATTGTATCTAGGCCCTTTGCCTACGAATTCGCGGGCGATCTGCTCGCAACATCCGGGCCCATGACTAATTCCACACCTATTACGACGCGGCCCGCGCACGAGCCCGAAGGCGAGGACGCGGGACCGGCTTGCGTGATGGTGTTCAACGCCAGCGACCCGAGCGGCGCCGGCGGACTCGCCGCCGACGTCACCGCGATCGCGTCAGTCGGCGCCCATCCCCTGCCCGTGGTGTGCGGCGCCTATGTGCGTGATACCGGCGAGGTGTTCGACCATTTCGCCTTCGACGAGGACGCGGTGGCGGAGCAGGCCCGCACCATCCTCGAGGACGTGCCGGTGCAGGTCATCAAGGTCGGGTTCGCCGGCAGCCCGGAGGCGCTGAGCACCATCGCGGAGATCGCCGCGGACTATCCCGACGTGCCGCTGGTGGCCTACATGCCGAGCCTGTCATGGTGGGACGAAGGCCCCACCGACCTGTACGAAGACGCGTTCAAAGAGTTACTGCTGCCGCAGACGACGGTGTTGGTCGGAAACCACAACACCCTGTGGCGCTGGCTGTTGCCGGATTGGAACAACGAGCGCAGCCCCAGCGCCCGCGACCTGGCCAAGGCCGCCTCCGACATGGGCGTGCCCTACACCCTGGTGACCGGCGTGCCGCTGCCGGAGCAGTTCGTCGAGAACGTGCTGGCCACGCCGCAGGCGGTGCTGGTCAGCGAGAAGTTCGAACGCTTCGACGCCGTGTTCTCCGGTGCCGGCGACACCCTCTCGGCCGCCCTGGCGGCCCTCGTGGCCGGCGGCGCCGACCTGGCCGCCGCGGCCAGCGAAGCCCTGGCCTATCTCGACCGCTGCCTCGACGGCGGCTTCCGGCCCGGCATGGGCCACGTGGTCCCCGACCGCCTGTTCTGGGCCCAGCCGGAGAGCGAAGCCGCCGACGACGAGGAAGCCGACGCTTCCAACCAGTCCGTCTTCGATCTTCCGCCCCATGACACCAAGCACTGACCGCAATTCCGAGCTGTTCGAACGCGCCCGCGCGCTGATCCCCGGCGGCGTCAATTCGCCCGTGCGCGCCTTCCGCGCCGTCGGCGGCACGCCCCGCTTCGTCCAGCGCGCCCAGGGCGCCTACTTCCACGACGCCAACGGCAAGAAGTACATCGACTACATCGGCTCCTGGGGCCCGATGATCCTGGGCCACGGCCATCCGGCGGTGGTCGAGGCCGTGCAGCGCGCGGTGGCCGAGGGCTTCTCGTACGGCGCGCCGACCGAGCGCGAGGTGGAGCTGGCCGAGGCCATCGTGGCGCACTTGCCGTCGGTGGAGATGATCCGGCTGGTCAGCTCCGGCACCGAGGCGGCGATGAGCGCCATCCGGCTGGCGCGCGGCGCCACCGGCCGCAGCATGATCATCAAGTTCGAGGGCTGCTACCACGGCCACGCCGACGCGCTGCTGGTGAAGGCAGGCTCGGGCCTGGCCACCTTCGGCCACCCCACCTCGGCCGGCGTGCCGGCGGAGGTGGTGCAGCACACGCTGGTCCTCGAGTACAACAACGTCGCCCAGCTGGAGGAGGCCTTCGCCCGCTACGGCAGCGAGCTGGCGGGCGTGATCATCGAGCCGATCGCCGGCAACATGAACTTCGTGCGCGCCAGCCTGCCCTTCATGGCGGCCTGCCGCGAGCTGTGCACCCGGCATGGCGCCCTGCTGGTGTTCGACGAGGTGATGACCGGCTTCCGCGTGGCGCTGGGCAGCGCGCAGTCGCTCTATGCCCAGGCCCTGCCCGGCTTCGCGCCCGACATCACCGTGCTGGGCAAGGTGATCGGCGGCGGCATGCCGCTGGCGGCCTTCGGCGGCCCGCGCGCGATCATGGAAAAGCTCGCGCCGCTGGGGCCGGTCTACCAGGCCGGCACCCTGTCGGGCAACCCGGTGGCCACGGCCTGCGGCCTGGCGACCCTGCGCGAGATCGCCAAGCCGGAGTTCTTCCCGGCGCTGGCGGCGCGCACGCGCACGCTGGTCGACGGCCTGGTCGCCGCCGCAGGCGAGGCCGGCCTGCCCTTCGCCGCCGATTGCGAAGGCGGCATGTTCGGCTTCTTCCTGCTGCCGCAGCTGCCGCAGAACTATCCGCAGGTGATGGAAAGCGATGCGCCCCGGTTCGGGCGCCTGTTCCACGGCCTGCTGGACCGCGGCGTGTACATCGCGCCGGCCCTGTACGAGGCGGGCTTCGTCAGCGGAGCGCACTCCGCGCAGGACATCGACGACACCATCGCCGCCGCGCGGGACGTGTTCCGGACCTTGTGATCCCGCAGGGGCGCCCGGACGGCGGGCGCACCCTTGGGCGCGGCCTGCCCGCTGCGCCAGCGCACCGGCCCGTTCCCCGCCAGCGCGGCGGGGACCGCCTCAATGCCGGAAGTGCCGCACCCCGGTGAACACCATGGCGACGCCGCGCTCGTCGGCCGCGGCGATGACTTCCTGGTCGCGCATCGAGCCGCCCGGCTGGATCACGCAGCTGGCGCCGGCGTCGACCACCACGTCGAGTCCGTCGCGGAAGGGGAAGAAGGCATCGCTGGCCACCGCCGTGCCGGCCAGCGACAGCTTGGCATGCTCCGCCTTGATGCTGGCGATGCGGGCCGAGTCGAGCCGGCTCATCTGCCCGGCGCCTACGCCCATGGTCATGCCGTCCTTGCAGAACACGATGGCGTTGGACTTGACGAACTTGGCGACCTTCCACGCGAACAGCAGGTCCTGCAGTTCGTCGGGCGTGGGCTGCTTCTTCGTCACCACGCGTAGGTCGGCCAGCGCCAGCTCGCGGTTGTCGGCCGTCTGCATCAGAAGGCCCGAGCCCACGCGCTTGATGTCCATGAGGTTCTGGCCCTTCTCCCAGGGCCGCGCGCCGCCCGGCGGCAGCGCGATCTTCAGCAGCCGCACATTGGCCTTGCCGGCGAACACCTGCAGCGCCTCGGACGTGAAGTCCGGCGCCATCAGCACCTCGACGAACTGCTTGGCCACCGCCTGCGCGCCGGCGCCGTCGAGCGTGCGGTTGAAGGCGATGATGCCGCCGAAGGCGGAGGTCGGGTCGGTCTGGAAGGCCTTGGTGTAGGCCTCGAGCGGGTTTTCGCCCAGGGCCACGCCACAGGGGTTGGCATGCTTGACGATCACGCAGGCCGGCCCCTCGAAGCTCTTGACGCATTCCCAGGCGGCGTCGGCGTCGGCGATGTTGTTGTACGAGAGCTCCTTGCCCTGCAACTGCTCGGCCACCGCCAGCGAGCCCGGCGCGGGGTGCAGGTCGCGGTAGAACGCGGCCTGCTGGTGCGGGTTCTCGCCGTAGCGCAGGTCCTGGATCTTGACGAAGCGGCCGTTGGACTGCGCCGGGAAGGGCGAACGGGTGCCGTCGTCCTGCAGGCTGGAGAGATGGTCGCTGATCGCCGCGTCGTAGTTGCTGATGCGGTTGAACGCCGCCACCGCCAGCGCGAACCTGGTCTTCTGCGACACCGTGCCGGAAGCCTTCAGCTCCTCGACCACCTGCGCGTACTGCGAGGCGTCGGTCAGCACCGCGACATCCTTCCAGTTCTTGGCGCCGCTGCGCACCATGGCCGGGCCGCCGATGTCGATGTTCTCGATCGCGTCCTCCAGCGTGCAGCCTTCCTTGGCCACCGTCGCCTCGAACGGATAGAGGTTGACCACCAGCAGGTCGATGGTGTCGATGCCGTGGCTGGCCAGCGCCTCCACGTGCGCGGGCAGGTCGCGCCGCGCCAGCAGGCCGCCGTGCACCTTGGGGTGCAGCGTCTTCACGCGGCCGTCGAGCATCTCGGGAAAGCCGGTGACCTCGGCCACCTCGGTGACGGGCAGGCCGCGCTCGGCCAGCAGCCGGGCAGTGCCGCCGGTGGAGATGAGCTTCACGCCCAGCGCGTGCAGCGCCTGCGCGAGTTCGACCACGCCGGTCTTGTCGGATACGGAAAGAAGTGCGTTCATTTGAGCAGCTTGTGTTCGATCAGTTTCTTGCGCAGGGTGTTGCGGTTCAGTCCCAGCCACTCCGCGGCGCGCGATTGGTTGTTCTCGGCTTTCGCCATCACCACCTCCAGCAGCGGCTTCTCCACCACCTTCACCAACATCTCGTACATGCCGTCTGGCTCCGTCCCCCGCAGGTCGCGGAAGTACCCCTCCAGGCTCGCACGCACGCACTCTTCAATCTGCTTCTTGCTCATGCGTCGCTTTCGGCCTCGATGACAGCGTCGTGCGCCGCGGCGCGCGGCAGGCGGTCGGCCTGCGCGCCGAGGGCTTCGAAGAACGCGGCCACCGCCTCGTACTGTTCCCTGCTGTCCTCGATCCTGTTCATGTTCTCGCGGAAGGCGGCGCCGCCGGGCAGCCCCTTCACGTACCACCCGATGTGCTTGCGCGCGCTGCGCACGCCGGTGAATTCGCCGTACAGCGCATAGTGGTCCTCCAGGTGCGCCAGCAGCGCGCGCCGCACCTCGGCCACCAGCGGCGGCGCCAGCTCGGTGCCGGTGGCCAGGAAATGCGCCACCTCGCGGAAGATCCACGGCCGGCCCTGCGCGGCGCGGCCGATCATCACGGCGTCGGCGCCCGTGGCGGCCAGAACGGCGCGCGCGCGCTGCGGCGTGCGGATGTCGCCGTTGGCCACCACCGGCACGCCCACCGCGGCCTTCACCGCCGCGATGGTCTCGTATTCGGCCTCGCCGCCGTAGCCCTGCTCGCGCGTGCGGCCATGCACCGTCAGCATGCGGATGCCCGCCTCCTCGAAGGCGCGCGCCAGCACCACGGCATTGCGGTTGGCCCGCGACCAGCCGGTGCGCATCTTCAGCGTGACGGGCACGCCGTGGGGCTCGCAGGCGCGCACCACCGCCGCGGCGATGGAGATCGCCAGCGGCTCGTCCTGCATCAGCGCGGACCCGGCCCACTTGGTGCAGACCTTCTTGGCCGGGCAGCCCATGTTGATGTCGATGATCTGCGCACCGCGCTGCACGTTGTAGGCAGCGGCCTCGGCCATCATCGCCGCATCGGTGCCGGCGATCTGCACGGCGACCGGACCCGGCTCGCCCGCGTGGTCGGCGCGGCGTGAAGTCTTGAGGCTGTTCCACAGCTCGCGCCGCGACGTCACCATCTCGCTGACCGCATAGCCCGCGCCGAACGCGCGGCACAGCTGCCGGAATGGCCGGTCGGTGACGCCTGCCATCGGCGCCACGAACACATTGTTCGCGAGTCGGTAGGGGCCGATGTGCATGCGGGGGGTGGGAGGGGGTGCCGAAAAAAGAGGCACGATTGTAGGCCCGCGGGATTTCAGCGCTTGAAATGAAAGTACGGCTGTGCGCCTACAGGAACGGCCCAGCCAGCCTCTGTAACATCCGCGCCCATGCCTGCCTGGTTGCAATCGCTCTTCGCCTGGCTCGCGCTGCCCGAGTTCGGACTCAGCACGCTGTTCGTCGCGGCGTTCATCTCGGCCACGCTGCTGCCCATCGGCTCGGAGCCCGTCCTGTTCGGCCTGCTCAAGCTCAACCCCGAGCTGTTCTGGCCGGCCATCCTGGTGGCCACGGCCGGCAACACCCTGGGCGGCATGCTCGACTGGTGGATCGGCTACGGCGCCCACGAGATGGCCGACAAGTACAGCCACTCGCGCCACCACATGAAGGCGCTCGACTACCTGGAACGGCTGGGCCCCAAGGCCTGCCTGCTCTCGTGGCTGCCGGTGGTGGGCGACCCGCTGTGCGCCGTGGCCGGTTGGCTGCGCCTGGACTTCTGGCCCTGCGCGGGCTACATGCTGATCGGCAAGTTCCTGCGCTACCTGGGCATGACGACGGTGCTGCTCTGGATCTTTCCGCACTGAGGCGGCTGGGCCGCGCGCGCGGATGCCGGCCACAGGGCCGCCGCGGCCATGCCCAGCAGCACCAGGAACATGGCGGCTTCGTAGCAGCGCAGGAGGCCGCGGCGCAGGCGCAGGAAGAAGCGGGAGCGCGGGGTCATGGGCGCATGGTGCGCCCGGCGCGCGCAGGCAGCGGTGACCTCCTGCACACGGGAACTGTGCGGAAGAAGGCCGCGAGGGTGGAATGCGCAGTGGCGCCTCGCCGTGCGAGGGCACCCTTCGCGATCCGGGGGACGGCGCCTAGACGTTGAACAGGAAGTTCATCACGTCGCCATCCTTGACGACGTATTCCTTGCCTTCGCTGCGCATCTTGCCGGCTTCCTTGGCGCCGGTCTCGCCCTTGTAGGCGATGAAGTCGTCGAAGGAGATGGTCTGGGCGCGGATGAAGCCGCGCTCGAAGTCGGTGTGGATGACACCGGCGGCCTGCGGCGCGGTGGCGCCGATGGGCACCGTCCAGGCCCGCACTTCCTTCTCGCCAGCGGTGAAGTAGGTCTGCAGGCCCAGCAGCTTGAAGGCCGCGCGGATCAGGCGGTTCAGGCCCGGCTCCTCCTGGCCGATCTCGGCCAGGAACAGCGCCTTGTCCTCCTCGCCCATGTCGGCGATCTCGGATTCGATCTTGGCGCAGATGGCCACCACCGGCGCGTTCTGCGTCTGCGCATAGGCGCGCAGGCGCTCCAGGTGCGGGTTGTTCTCGAAGCCGCCCTCGTCGACGTTGCCGACGAACATCGCGGGCTTGGCGGTGATGAGGAACAGCGGCTTGAGCAGCGCCTTCTCCTCGTCGGTCAGGTCCACGGTGCGCACCGGCCGGCCTTCGTTCAGCGCGGCCTGCACCTTGGGCAGCACCTGCACCATCTTCGCCGCTTCCTTGTCGTTGCCCGACTTCGCCTGCTTGGTGTAGCGCGCCAGCGTCTTGTCGACCGTGCCCAGGTCGGCCAGGCACAGCTCGGTCTGGATCACCTCGATGTCGGACACCGGATCGACCTTGCCGGCCACGTGGATCACGTTGGGATCCTCGAAGCAGCGCACCACGTTGACGATGGCATCGGTCTCGCGGATGTGCGCCAGGAACTGGTTGCCCAGCCCCTCGCCCTTGCTGGCGCCCGCCACCAGGCCGGCGATGTCGACGAATTCGACGATGGCCGGCACGATGCGCTCGGGCTTCACGACCTCGGCCAGCGCGGCCAGCCGCGGATCGGGCAGCTCGACAACCCCGACGTTGGGCTCGATCGTGCAGAAGGGATAGTTCTCCGCGGCGATCCCGGCCTTGGTCAGGGCATTGAACAAGGTGGATTTGCCGACGTTCGGCAGCCCCACGATCCCGCACTTCAAACTCATGTCAGTTCCCGCAAATCGAACCGGAAAGTGTATGCGATGGGACCCGGCCCCGCAGGGCGGGCCGCCGCAGGCGCCGCGCGGGACGCCTCAGTCGAACTTCCAGTCGGCCGCCACCGCCTGCCCCACCCGCAGGGTCTGCTCGAACCCGTCCTCCACGATGAGGTTCATGCCGAAGCTGGGCGCGCCACCCACCGCCTCGTTGCGGCGGTAGCCCTGCAGCGTGTCGGTGACCACCGGGTCGACCTGCGCCGTCGCCGGGTCGACGTTGGGAATGGGGCAGCGCGGACAGGGCTTGACCGCGCGCAGCACCGCCGCCGCCGCATCGCCCGCCGTGATGCGCAGCGCCTGCAGCCGGTCCTCGTCGTGCGCATCCACGCCCGAGATCACGATGTTGGGGCGGAAGCGCTCCATGCCCACCGGCGCGTGTCCGGCGGCCTGCAGCCTGGCGTTGAGCGCGTCCAGCGAAGCCGTGCTGACCACCAGGAGCGGATAGCCGTCGCTGAACTGGTTCAGGGCCTCGGCGCCGCCGGTCCACTTGGCGCTGGACAGCCGGCGGAACTCCGGGTCGAAGCGCACCAGCCGCAGCTTGCGGCCGAGGAAATCGCTGAACCACTGGGCGGCGACGTCGCCCATGTCGTAGGCGGCGACCTCCTCGCCCCACAGCTTCACCCGCACCGGCTCCTCCACGGTGTCGATCTGCAGGTGCAGGGCCAGCATGCCGGGCGCGCGCAGGACCACCTCGGTGCGCTTGAGCGTGGGCCGCACGAGCGCCATGCGCGGCAGCTCGCGCTGGGTGACGAACTCGCCGTGCTCGTCCACCACCATCCAGGCGCGGTCGAGGTCGAAGCCGGTCTCGACCAGCAAGGCCTCCTGCACCTCGACGCCGGCGCACGACTTGACGGGATACACGAACAGGCGCTCGATGCGCGCAGCGACGTCGGGGGAAGGATGGCTCATGAAGCGAAAGCAGCGGGACTGTGGGCAACCGGGATTGTGCCCGGCTCCTACAATGCCTTCCATGGCCGCTTCCCTCGACGTATGCATCCGTGGCGCCGGCATCGTGGGCCGCACGCTGGCCCTGTTGCTGGCACGTGACCGGCTGCGCGTCGGCCTGGTGGAAACCCCCAGTGCCGGCCCGCCCGGCGTCCACAGCGACGTGCGCGCCTATGCCCTCAATGCCGCTTCGCGCGACCTGCTGCTGCGCCTGCGCGCCTGGCCCGACGAGGAACATGCCACGCCGGTGCTGGCCATGGACGTCCATGGCGACGAAGGCGGGCGCGTGCGCTTCGGCGCCGGCAGCGAGCGGGTGCCGGCGCTGGCCTGGATCGTCGATGTGCAGCCGCTGCTGGCCCGCCTGGGCGAGGCGGTGCGCTACCAGCCCCAGATCGAGTTGCTGGCCGCGCCGCGGCCGGCGCCGCTGACCGTCGTCTCCGAAGGCCGGGCCAGCGCCACCCGCGAGGAGTTCGGCGTCACTTTCTCGGTCGCCACCTATCCGCAGCGCGCCATCGCCGCCCGCCTCGCCTGTGAAAAACCGCACGGCCAGGTGGCACGCCAGTGGTTCGCGGAAGAAGGCGACATCCTGGCGCTGCTGCCCATGGGTGGCCCGCAGGGGAACTCCGTGGCCCTGGTGTGGTCCGTCCGGGACGCCCGTGCCGACGAACTGCTGGCGCTGCCGCCGGCGGACTTCGAGGCGCGCCTGGAGGCCGTCTGCGGCGACGCCGTCGGCAAGCTCACGCTCCAGAGCGAGCGCGCCTGCTGGAACCTGCAGAAGGCCGAGGCCGACCGCTGGTGCGGCCCGGGCTGGGTGCTGGCCGGGGATGCGGCGCACAACGTGCACCCGCTGGCGGGCCAGGGGCTCAACCTGGGGCTGGCCGATGCCGCGGAGCTGGCGCAGGTGCTGCACGGTCGCGAGTACTGGCGCAGCCTGGGCGACGAGCGCCTGCTGCGGCGCTACGAGCGCGCGCGCAAGCTGGACGTGCTGGCCATGGGCTGGGCGACCGACGGGCTGCAGCAGCTGTTCGCGCAGCAGGCCGAGCCCTGGTCCTGGGTGCGCAACTGGGGCATGCGCGGCTTCGACCGCAGCGGCCCGCTGAAACATTGGGTGGCCCGCCAGGCGATGGTGGGCACGGCGAACTTGTTGAGAACGGAAAGAACATGAAAGCGATTCGACGCGGGCTGGCGGCAGCCCTGGTGGCCGTCGGCCTGGCGGGCACGCTGGCCCACGCGCAGGCGCCGACCCGGGCCAACGCGGCGGCCGCGGTGCCGCCGGCGGTGGAATCCGCGCTGCGCAAGAACCTGGCCGAGCGCCTGCCCAACCTGCCGGGGCGCATCGAGGAGATCCGCACCACGCCCATCGCCGGCCTCTACGAGGTGCGCGTGGGCCTGGACCTGTTCTACGCCGACGCCGAGGGCAACTTCCTGCTCAATGGCCAGATGATCGACACCCGCGGCCAGCGCAACCTCACCGAGGAGCGGCTGGAGAAGCTGATGGCCATCAGCTTCGACCAGCTGCCGCTGAAGGACGCCTTCACCATCGTGCGCGGCAACGGCAAGCGCAAGATGGCGGTGTTCCAGGATCCCAACTGCGGCTACTGCAAGCGGCTCGAGCGCGACATCCAGAAGATCGACAACGTCACGATCCACATGTTCCTGCTGCCGGTGCTGGGGCCCAACTCCACGGAGAAGTCGCGCGACATCTGGTGCTCGCGCGACAAGGCCCGGGCCTGGCAGGACTGGATGCTGCGCGGCGAGGCGGCGCCCAAGGCCTCCGACAACTGCGACGTGAGCGCGCTGGCGCGCAACCTCGAGTTCAGCCGCCGCCACCGGATCACCGGCACGCCCACGATGTTCTTCGCCGACGGCACGCGCGTGCCCGGGGCCATCGGCGCCGCCGAGGTCGAGAAGATGCTGGCCGGCAAGTGAGCGCGCAGCGCCCGGCGGGTCCGCACTACCGGGTGGAGGCGGCGGACCCCGCCGCCCACCTCTTCCACGTCACGCTCACCATCGCGCAGCCGCAGGCCGCGCAGCGCGTGACGCTGCCGGCGTGGATTCCCGGCAGCTACCTGGTGCGCGAGTTCACGCGCCACCTGCAAAAGCTCAGCGCGCGCCAGGAAGGCAAGCCGGTCGCCATCCACCAGATCGACAAGGCCAGCTGGCAGGTCGACTGCATGCCCTCCACGCCGCTGGTGCTGCACTACGAGGTCTACGCCTTCGACAATTCGGTGCGCACCGCCTGGCTCGACACGCAGCGCGGCTTCTTCAACGGCACCAGCCTGTGCCTGCGCGTGCAGGGCCAGGCGCAGATGCCGCACGAGCTGGAGCTGGTGGCGCCGGCGGCGCTGCCGCACTGGCACGCGGCCACCGGGCTGGAGCCGCTGAAGGCCGGCAAGCGTGGCTTCGGCAACTACATCGCCGCCGACTACGACGAGCTGGTCGACTGCCCGGTGGAGATGGGGCCGTTCTTCAGCGCCGAATTCCGCGCCGGCGGCGTTGCGCACCGCGTGGTGGTGGCCGGGGCCACCGAGTCCTTCGACAGCGCGCGCTTCGTCGCCGACGTGCACCGCATCTGCGAGGCGCAAATCCGCTTCTGGCACGAGCGCCGCAAGCCGCCTTTCAAGAGCTACCTGCTCCTGCTCAATTGCGTGGACGACGGCTACGGCGGCCTGGAACACCGCAACTCCACCGCGCTGATCGCCTCGCGGCGCGACCTGCCGCGCCTGGGCGACACGCGATCCAGCGAGGGCTACACCACGCTGCTGGGGCTGGTGAGCCACGAGTACTTCCACACCTGGAACGTCAAGCGCCTGCGCCCCGCGGAGTTCGCGCACTTCGACTACGCGCAGGAGAACTACACGCAGCTGCTGTGGTTCTTCGAGGGCTTCACCAGCTACTACGACGACCTGCTGCTCAAGCGCGCCGGCCTGATCGACGAAGCCACCTACCTCAAGCTGCTGACCAAGACCTGCAACCAGGTCCTGCAGACCCCCGGGCGCGAGGTGCAGTCGGTGGCGCAGGCCAGCTTCGACGCCTGGGTGAAGTACTACCGGCAGGACGAGAACACGCCCAACGCCACGGTCAGCTACTACACCAAGGGTGCCCTGGTGGCGCTGTGCTTCGACCTCACGCTGCGCGCCGAGGGCCACACGACGCTGGACGCGGTGATGCGTGCGCTGTGGGCGCGCTGCAAGGCCGGGCCGATGGCCGAGGCGGATTTCGCCGCCGTGCTGAAGGAGCTGGGTGGCCGCGCCTTCACCCGCGAACTGGCCGCCTGGGTGCACGGCACGCGCGAGCTGCCGGTGAAGGAGCTGCTGGAGCAGCACGGCGTGTCCGTCATGGAGGAACCCGCGCAGCTGCAGCAGCGCCTGGGCGTGCGCGTGGCCGAGGGTAACGGCGTGGTGCTGAAGAACGTGCTGCGCGGCGGCGCCGCCGAACAGGCCGGCATGGCGCCCAACGACGAGTGGATCGGCGTCGAGGTGGCGGGTGCCGCCTGGCGCCTGAACAAGCTCGACGACCTGCTGCTCTATGCCGGCAACCACCGCAGGATGACGGCGATCGTCGCGCGCGACCGCCGGCTGCTGCGGCTGGACCTGTCCCTGCCGGCCGGCGTCACCACCTGGCGCCTGGCCCTGCGCGATGCGGCCCACGCGCAACCGTGGCTCGGCCCGCAGCACTGAGGCTCTGGCTGCTGCTGGGGCTGGTCCTCGCGGCCCACGGGCTGGCCCTGGAATGGCTGG
>JAEZKX010000316.1 GCA_023436025.1 Pseudomonadota bacterium
GCGCGCGCCTGCGCGGGCGGCAGCGTGTGCAGCGGCGGGTGGCCGGCGCGGGCCATGCGCTGCAGCACCGAGCGCATGGCGGGAGTGAGTTCGGGAAACTGCGGAAGGAATGTCACTTGGGCGACGCGGCGGGTGGCGTACAGTCAGGCGCAAATCCTAAGGGACGGCAGCCATGGCTTTCATCAACTACGTCACCCAGATCCAGTTCGACTTCGGCGCGATCCAGCTGCTCAGACAGGAATGCGCGCGCGTGGGCATCACCAAGCCGCTCATCGTCACCGATGCCGGCGTGCGCGCCGCGGGCGTGCTGCAGAAGGCGCTGGATGCGCTGGGCGGCCTGCCGCATGCGGTGTTCGACCAGACGCCGTCCAACCCCACCGAAGCCGCCGTGCGGGCCGCGACCGACCTCTACCGTTCGCAGGCCTGCGATGGCCTGGTGGCGGTCGGGGGTGGCTCGGCCATCGACTGCGCCAAGGGTGTCGCCATCGCCGCCACGCACGACGGTCCGCTCACGCACTACGCGACCATCGAAGGTGGCTCGCCGCGCATCACCGAGCGGGTCGCGCCGCTGATCGCGGTCCCCACCACCAGCGGCACCGGCAGCGAGGTGGCGCGCGGCGCCATCCTCATCGTCGACGATCACCGCAAGCTCGGCTTCCACTCCTGGCACCTGGTGCCACGAACCGCGATCTGCGATCCCGAGCTGACCCTGGGCCTGCCGCCCAGGCTCACTGCCGCCACCGGCATGGACGCCATTGCCCACTGCATGGAGACCTTCATGGCCTCCGCCTTCAACCCGCCGGCCGACGGCATCGCGCTCGACGGCCTGGAGCGCGGCTGGGCGCACATCGAACGCGCCACCCGCGATGGCAGCGACCGCGAGGCGCGCCGCAACCTGATGAGCGCCTCCATGCAGGGCGCCATGGCCTTCCAGAAGGGCCTGGGCTGCGTGCATTCGCTCAGCCACAGCCTGGGCGGGGTCGATCCGCGGCTGCACCACGGCACGCTCAACGCGATGTTCCTGCCGGCGGTGGTGCGCTTCAATGCCGAGGCGCCGTCCGTGCGCGACGACCGACGCCTGGAACGCATGGCCCATGCCATGGGGCTGTCCTCGGCCGGCGACATTCCCGAGGCCATCCGGGCCATGAACGCGCGGCTGGGCCTGCCCACCGGCCTGGCCGCACTGGGCGTGCAGCGCGACTGGTTCGACCGCATCATCGACGGCGCGATGGCCGACCATTGCCACAAGACGAATCCGCGCGAGGCGAGCCGCCAGGATTACGAGGAAATGTTGGCGGCGTCGCTCTGATCGCGCCTGCGCCGCCGCGGCGACCCGGACCTACAGCGCCTCTACCCGGCCTGGATCGGGCTTGTCCAGCCACGCTGCGAACTCGTCCGCCAGTTGCCGGCTGGCCGCGGTTGCCGCGCTCCAGGCCGTCACCCGGCCTTGCAGGTCGTTGCCGTAGCGGGTGAAGTCGGTGCGGTCCGGCAACTTGCCGTTGGGCAGCGACTGCACCCATTGCGGATCGGGCGCCAGCACCACCATGTGGTCGAGAAAGGGCGTGGCCCGGTGCCGCCACTTCAGCGCCTTGTCCAGCCAGCCGGGCACCACCGCCTTCTGGAAGTGCGGGTACAGCACCAGGTTCGGGCCGCTACCGCAGTCGTACTTCAGGTGCAGGTGGTAGTCGGTGATGCCGCCGTCCCAGTAAGCGCCCGCGGGCGCGCCGGGGATGTCGTGCACCGCCTGCAGCACGAAGGGAATCGAGCAGCTCGCCTGCAGCGCCGCCTGGAAGTTGGTCTCGTTCAGCGCGACCTGGCGCGTCGGATAGTCGCCGGTGCCGAATGGCAGGGCGCAGGCGCCACGCTCGGCCTCCGGGCTGGAGAACACCACGCGCTCCAACCAGGCGCCCATGGCCTTGCGGTGCACGGAATTGCTGACGAAGGCGCCCAGGTAGCCCAGCGGCGTTGCCAACCGGTGCTCGCGCCGCAACACATGGCGGCCCCGCGCGGTCACGATATGCAGGCGGAAGCGGGTGTGTCCCAGCACCTCGCCGATGCGTCCGCCGTAGAAGTCCTCCAGGTTGCGCGCGAACTGCGCGCTGACCTGGGCCGCGCTGGGCGTCTTGCGCCCGGGCGGCAGCTCGTAGTGCTGCGCGATGTAGTCGCGCTCCAGCCGCTCGAAGGCCGCCACCGGCTGGCGCAGGCAGGCGGTGGCCATGCGCCAGGCGCCGATCGAGGCGCCCACCAGGTGCACCGGGTGCGTGGTGCCCGGCAGCCACTCACCGAACAGGAAGCGATCGAGCGGCCCCAGCACCAGGCCCTTGGGTCCGCCCGCCGCGGCCGGCACCACGCCGATGTCGGCCGCCTGCAAGCCGTTCTTCGCGATGTGGCGGCGGGCCGCGGGACCCGCGTAGATGCGCAGAGCGGTGTCGGCCGGCATGCCGCTATTTTCGCAGTCCCTGCAGCTTGGCGAAGGCGCCCTGCATGGCCGAACCCAGCGCCGGATTGGCCGGTGCCCGCTGGCCGCGGCCGGCGCCCTCGAAGCGGTTGTCGCGCGGCCCGTCGCGGCGGTTGCCCGCCGGCGCGCCCAGCTTCATGGTCAGGCTGATGCGCTTGCGTACCGGATCGACCTCGAGCACCCGCACCTTGACGATGTCACCGGTCTTCACCACCTCGCGCGCGTCGTTGACGAACTTGTGCGACAGCTGGCTCACGTGCACCAGGCCGTCCTGGTGCACGCCCAGGTCGACGAAGGCGCCGAAGGCGGCGACGTTGCTCACCGTGCCCTCCAGCTCCATGCCTTCCTTCAGGTCCTTGATGTCGTCGACGCCCTCGTTGAAGCGCGCGACCTTGAAGTCGGGCCGCGGGTCGCGCCCGGGCTTCTCCAGTTCGCCCAGGATGTCCTTGACCGTGATGACGCCGAACTTCTCGTTGGCGAACAGTTCCGGCTTGAGCGTCTTGAGCATGTCGGCGCGGCCCATCAGCTCCTGCACCGGCTTGCCGGCATGCGCCAGGATCTTCTCGACCACCGGATAGGTCTCCGGGTGCACGCCCGTCATGTCCAGCGGGTTGTCGCCGCCGCGGATGCGCAGGAAGCCCGCGCTCTGCTCGAAGGTCTTGGGTCCCAGGCCGCTGACCTGCAGCAGCTGCTGGCGGCTGCGGAAGGCGCCGTTGGCCTCGCGCCATTGCACGACCGACTTCGCCACCGTGCCCGACAGCCCCGACACGCGCGACAGCAGCGGCGCGCTGGCGGTGTTGAGGTCGACGCCGACCTTGTTCACGCAGTCTTCCACCACCGCGTCCAGCGTGCGCGCCAGCTCGCTCTGGTTGACGTCGTGCTGGTACTGGCCCACGCCGATCGACTTGGGCTCGATCTTGACCAGTTCCGCCAGCGGGTCCTGCAGGCGGCGCGCGATGCTGGCGGCGCCGCGCAGGCTGACGTCGACATCGGGCATCTCCTGCGAGGCGTACTCGCTGGCCGAATACACCGAGGCGCCGGCCTCGCTCACCACCACCCGCTGGATGTCCGCCTCCAGACGCTTGACCAGGTCGGCCGCCAGCTTGTCGGTCTCGCGCGAGGCGGTGCCATTGCCGATGGCGATGAGGTTCACGCCATGCTTGCCGCACAGCTGCGCCAGCGTGTGCAGCGCGCCATCCCAGTCGCGTCGCGGCTCGTGCGGATACACCGTGGCGGTGTCGACCAGCTTGCCGGTGGCGTCGACCACCGCCACCTTCACGCCGGTGCGGATGCCGGGGTCCAGCCCCATCACCACCCGCGGGCCGGCGGGCGCGGCCAGCAGCAGGTCGCGCAGGTTCTCGGCGAATACCTTGATCGCGACCTTCTCGGCCTCCTCGCGCAGGCGCGCGAACAGGTCGCGTTCGGTGGACAACGACAGCTTGACACGCCAGGTCCAGGCCACGCACTTGCGCAGCAGGTCGTCGGCGGGCCGGGCCTGGTGGCTCCAGCCCAGGTGCAGCGCGATCTTGCCTTCGGCGATCGAGGGCTTGCCCGGTTCGGGCTCGACCGGCAGCGCCAGCTTGACGTCCAGGATCTCCAGCGTGCGGCCGCGGAACACAGCCAGCGCACGGTGCGAAGGCACGCGCGCCATCGGCTCGTCGTAGTCGAAGTAGTCGCGGAACTTGGCGACATCGGGGTTGTTCTCGTCCTTGCCCGCGGCCAGCTTGGACTTCAGCAGGCCTTCGGACCAGAGCCATTCGCGCAGCGACTGCACGAGCGCCGCGTCCTCGGCCCAGCGCTCGGACAGGATGTCGCGCACGCCATCCAGCACCGCGGGCACGGTGGTGAAGTCCTCGCCGCCCTCGCCCTTCTCCGCCTTGACGAAGGGAGCCGCCTCGGCGGCCGGATCGCGCGTGGGATCGGCCCACAGCAGGTCGGCCAGCGGCTCGATGCCGGCTTCGCGCGCGATCTGGCCCTTGGTGCGGCGCCGCGGCTTGTACGGCAGGTACAGGTCTTCCAGTTCCTGCTTGGTCGGCGCCGCCGCGATGGCGGCGCGCAGCGCGGGCGTCAGCTTGCCCTGCTCCTCGATGCTCCTGAGGACGGCGCCGCGCCGGTCCTCCAGCTCACGCAGGTAGGACAGGCGCGCCTCGAGTTCGCGCAGGTGGTTGTCGTCGAGGCCGCCGGTGGCCTCCTTGCGGTAGCGGGCGATGAAGGGCACGCTGGCCCCGCCATCGAGCAGGTCGACGGCCGCACGGACCTGGCCTTCCTGCACCCGGAGTTCGGCGGCGATCTGCCGCAGGATCTTCTGCATTCTGTTACTGCTGGGGAACCAGGAATGCGCGGGAGTTTGCCACACCGAAATGGGGCGCCCGCTGACAGTTGCGCCTGCCTCACTGCAGAGAATCTGGTGAACGATCCTTCCAGGAGATATCCCCATGCGCTCCCGCTCCATCCTGCTCATCGTGGCGATCCTGCTGGTCGCCGGCTTCGCCGCCCTCAACTGGGCCGAAATCATCCGTTCCTCGCCCGTCTGGTTCGGGCCCTTCGTGATGGACGCGCCGCTGGGCGCCATCCTGCTGGGGCTGCTGGCATTGGCCATCGTCGTGTTCGCGGTCGCCGCCGGCACCATGCGCACCCAGTCGCTGGTGGAATCGCGCCACCACTACAAGACGCTGGAGGCGCAGCGCGAACTGGCCGACAAGGCCGAAGCCTCGCGCTTCACCGACTTGCGCCAGCACCTGGACACGCAGCTGAGCGCGCTGCGCGAGCGCGACACCGTCGCCGCTTCCGAGTTCGAAAAGGCCATGGCGCAGAACCAGCGTGAAATGCGCACGCAGCTGGAGCAGATCAACCGCACTATCGCTGCCCGCCTGACCGAGCTGGAGCACCGGCTGGACAGCCGCCTGGGCAGCGCGCCGGCGCATGTGGTGAGCACGCATCCGGTGTCCACGCATGCCACCCCGGTGCAGACGGCGCCGGTGGCGAACGCCCCAGTGGTGCAGGCCACGCCGGTTCGGCACGAGCCGACCAACCTGACGGCCGCCGAGCTCGAAGCCCGCGAGCAGCAGGCGCGCCAGGAGCGCGCCCGGGCCGAACAGGAGCGCGCCACCGCCGCGAGTGAGCAGCGGCCGACGGAGTCGGGATGGAGGAAGTGGTTCTGATGCGGACCGCATCGGCCGCGGTCCGTCTGCGGGCCTAGCCGCCGGCTCCAAGGGCGTCGCGCCTCAGGAATCGAACAGGCCCGGCGCCCCGCCCAGGCGGGCGCTCTCGATCTCCAGCATCTTCAGCTTGGTGGCCGCGCCTCCCGCGGCGGAGAACCCGCCCGAGCGGCCGCCGGCGGCCAGCACGCGGTGGCACGGCACCACCGGCGCGAAGGGGTTGTGGCCCAGTGCCTGGCCCACGGCCCGCGCCGCGCCGGGCTGGCCGAGCCGGCGCGCCACGTCTCCATAGGTCAGCACCTCCCCTGGCGGGATCGCCCGCGCCAGCTCATAGACCGCGCGGTGGAAGGGCGGCACCTGCGTGAAATCGAGCGGCAGGTCGCGCAGGTCGTCATGCGTGCCGGCCAGCAGGCCCCGCACGCGCCGCATCGCCGCCTTCACGAAGGGGGGCGGCTCGGCTTCGGGCAAACCGGGAAAGCGCCGTCGCAGGCGCGCGAGCGTGGCGCCCGGCGCTCCCTCCGGCAATTGCAGGCCGGCCAGCGCCGCCTCGGTCCAGGCGATGCCGCAGGGGCCGAGCGCGGTGTCGAACACGCAGCAGCCCAGGGCCTGCGGCGCATGCATGGTTTCAGTCGGCGGCCACCGCCCGCAGGACGTAGCCCAGGCGCGGAAAATGCACGTGCACCGTGCCTGCGCGCTCGTCGGTGCGGCGCAGGCTGTAGTGCGTGCGTGTGGCTGCAATCAGTTCGCCCTCGGTGGATTCCTGGCCGAAGGTCTCGGGCGTGATGGTCACCCGGCTGCCCAGCGGAATGCCGTGGTCGTCCTGGAAGGCGCTGTCGACCAGCAGGTTGGCGCCCGCGGGCTGCGGGTCGGCCGCGGCAGCGATGGCAATCGCATCCTGCGACGAAAGCCTGGTCATCGGGCCATGGCCGATCGCCGCCACCCGGTCGGCCCACTCGATGACGGAGGGCGTGGCCGCCAGGATGTCCATCAGCACCGGCACCTGCGCGCGCGTGAACCAGATGCCGTGGTAGGCGGCGAAGTCGGCGACGCAGGGCTCCACGCCGAACAGGAAATCGTGCTCGTCGGCCATGTTGGCCAGGCGCCGCAGGTAGGAGCGGTAGGCCGAGGTGGCGTCGCCCGGGCGCAGCCGCACCATGTTGCCGCTCATGGCCTTGCGATCCTCGGCGAAGGCGCGCGCCATGTCGGGCGCGCCGGCGAACACCTGGGCGGCGCCGCGCGGCTGCAGGTTGTAGCCCATCGTGGCCCAGAACAAGGTGGTGTCCGCCCACTGGGCGAAGATGCGGCAGGCACCCTTGAGGTGCGGCGGGTACAGCGTGGGCTCGGGCCGCACGTGTTCCAGCACGTCGCAGATCAGGGCCGTGTCGCAGTAGATGTCGGCGCCGACCTGCAGCACCGGCGTGCGGCGGTAGCCGCCGGTGAGCGCCACCACGTCCGGCTTGGGCATGATGGCCGGCACCAGCACCGACTTCCAGGGCAGTTGCTTGTAGCCCAGGATCAGGCGGATCTTCTCCGAGAAGGGCGAGCTGGCGTAGTGGTGCAGGATGAGGTCGTTCATGCTTGTGCGTGCGGCGCGGCGCGTTGCAGGATGGCGTCGAAGTCGCAGCCGCCGCCCAGGGTGCCGAAGGCCTGGCCCCAGTTTCCGGCCAGGCGCGAATCGCAGAAGGCGGCGAACACCGCCGGCGGCGCGGTCTGCGCCAGCAGCGCGGCCTGCACGGCCAGCGCCACGTCCTGCGCCAACCGGCGGGCCTCGATCTCGGTGGCCATCTCCTCCACCCGCGTCGGCAGCGCGGCGGCCAGCCGGTCGAGCGCGCCATGCATGCCCCGGGCCGGGGCCAGTTCCTGCGCCAGCGCCGCGGCCACATCGGCCTTGCGCAGGGCCCGCAGCAGGTCCAGCGCCATGATGTTGCCGGCGCCTTCCCAGATCGAGTTGAGCGGCATCTCGCGGTAGATGCGCGCCATCACGCCCTGGCCGCCTTCTTCCACGTAGCCGTTGCCCCCGAGGCACTCCATCGCCTCCTGGGCGAAGTGGCTGCCGCGCTTGCAGATCCAGAACTTGGCCACCGGCGTGAGCAGGCGCGCCATGGCGGCCTCGTGCGCATCGCCGCGGCGGTCGAAGGCGCGCGCCAGCCGCAGCGCCAGCGCGGTGGCCGCCTCGCTCTCCAGCGCCAGGTCGGCCAGCACATTGCGCATCAGCGGCTGGGCGATCAGCTTCTTGCCGAAGGCCTCGCGCTGCGCCGTGTGGTTGAAGGCCAGCGCCAGGGCCTGGCGCATCAGGCCGCTGGTGCCCAGCGCGCAATCGAGGCGCGTCATGGTGCCCATCTCGAGGATCTGCGGCACGCCGCGCCCCTCCTCGCCCACCAGCCAGGCGGTGGCCTGGTGGAACTCGACCTCGGAACTGGCGTTGGCCTTGTTGCCCAGCTTGTCCTTCAGCCGCTGGATGCGGATGGTGTTGCGCGTGCCGTCGGGCAGCACCCGCGGCAGGAACAGGCAGCTGAGGCCGGAGGCGGTCTGCGCCAGCACCAGGAAGGCGTCGCACATGGGCGCCGAGAAGAACCACTTGTGGCCGGTGACGCGGTAGCGCGGACCCCAGGCATCAGCGCCTTGCGCCTCGGCGCGGGTGGTGTTGGCCCGCACGTCGGAGCCACCCTGCTTCTCGGTCATGCCCATGCCCATGGTCACGCCGGCCTTGTCGCGCGCGGGCTTGAGCGCGGGGTCGTAGCGGCGGCTGGTCAGCCTGGGCGCCCACTCGGCGAACAGGGCGGCATTGCCGCGCAGGGCGGGCGTGACCGCATAGGTCATCGAGATCGGGCACAGGATGGACGGCTCCAGCTCGGTGAACAGCGTGAATCCCGCCGCCCGCAGCACGTGGGCATGGTCGCCGCCGGCCCAGGGCGTGCCGTGCAGGCCGGCGTCGATGGCCGCGGCCATCAGCGCGTGGTAGCTGGGGTGGAACTCCACCTCGTCGATGCGCCGGCCGAAGCGGTCGTGCGTGTGCAGTTCGGGCGTGTGCGTGTTGGCCAGGCGCGCATGGGCCTGGAACTCGGCGCTTCCGGCCAGGCGGCCCAGCGCCGACAGCGGCGCGGTGTCCAGCCCCGGCGCATTGAAGCGAACGGCGTCGCGCAGCGCGCGGTTGGAGGCGAACAGGTCCAGGCCGGACAACGGCTCCGGCTGGTTGAAGACTTCGTGCGTGGCGAGCTCGGCGGACACGGCGGCTCCTCTCGTGGCGGATCGTCCCGAGAGTATCGCGCACCGGGGCGCCCCTGCGGTCCCGCGCGCGACGCGGCTCAGCGCGGCGGCGGCAGGTCGTGCGAGGCCGCCACCTTGGCCTGCACGTAGGCCTGGGCGTTGACCGGCGCGAAGCGCGGCGGATGGTCCGGGCCGGTGCAGGAGGGCAGCGCCGCGATCTCGGTGGCGCCATGGGGGCCGGTGAAGGCCACCATGGACAGGCGCTGCGTCGATCCGGTGAGCGCGCGGTCGGGGTTGACCACCCGGTGCAGCGTGGAACGCCAGCGGCCGTTGGTCCAGCGTGCCATCAGGTCGCCGACATTGATGACGAAGCTGTCCGGATGCGGCGGCACGTCGTGCCAGCGGCCGGCCGCATCGCAGATCTGCAGCCCGCCCGGGGCCTCGTCCTGGCGCAGGATGGTGAGGCCGCCGTAGTCGTGATGGGCGCCGTAGCGCAGCTGGCCCTCCTCCGGCGGCTCGGGCTGGTCGGGATAGTTCACGAAACGCAGCGTCAGCGAGGGCTGCTCGAAGTACGGTGCGAAATAACCTTCGGGCAGGTCCAGCGCCAGCGCGGACAGTTCCATCAACTGGCCGCACAGGCCCAGCATGGCGTCGAAATAGGCGTTGACCTGTCCGGCCAGCGCGGCCGGCTCCTGCGGCCAGAAGTTGGGCAGGCCGGCGCCGCTGCGCTCGCGCTGCAGCGAGGCAAACACCAGCGCTTCGCACAGGTCCGGCGGCGTCACGCCGGTGAGCGTCGCCGCCACGCTTTCGATGCGCATCGGCAGGTAGCCACGGCCCTTGGCGCGCTCGGGCGCCGTATAACGCCGCTTCACCCCTTCGGGCAAGGCGAAGAAGTCGCGCAGGGTCGCGTAGGTGGAGCGCACCAGCCCGGCGGGCACGCCGTGGCCGACGATGGTCACGAAGCCCCCTTCCTCGAACGCCCGGCCGAAGGCCCGGGCCGCCTGCTGGCGTTCGGTGCGGCCGCCGCGCGTGAAACTGCCGAGGTCGACGACGGGAATGGCAAAGGCTGGTGTCACGAAGCGGTCCTTTCTGGGCCGGTGGGCGCCGGCGCGCCAAGGACACAGCAAGAGACGTGCCGCCAGGTCCGCCCCAGGGCGGGAGCGCATGAACGCTGCGCGTCTCGCGCCCCCCGCAGGATCAGACCAGCTTGACCAGCTGCTTGCCGAAATTGCGGCCCTTGAGCATGCCCAGGAAGGCCTCGGGCGCCGCTTCAATGCCCTGCGCGACCGACTCGCGCGGGCGCAGCTTGCCGCTGCCCACCAGCTGGCCCAGCTCCTGCAGCGCCTGCGGCCAGACTTCCATGTGCTCGCTGACGATGAAGCCCTGCAGCAGGATGCGGTTGGTCAGCAGCAGCTGCGGATAGCGCATGGGAATCGGCTGGCCGTCGTAGCCGGCGATCATCCCGCACAGCGCGATGCGGCCGTGCGCGTTCATGCGCAGCATCACCGCGTCCATCACCATGCCGCCGACGTTCTCGAAATAGCCGTCGATGCCCTTGGGGCAGGCCTCCTTCAGCGCCTTGGACAGCGCGGCGGCGTCGGCGTACTGCTTGTAGTCCACGCAGGCGTCGAAGCCGAGCTCCTCCACCACGTAGCGGCACTTCTCCGGCCCGCCGGCAATGCCCACGGCGCGGCAGCCACGCTCCCGGGCCAGGGCGCCCAGCGCGCTGCCGACGGCGCCGCTGGCGGCGCTGACCACGATGGTCTGGCCTGGCTTGGGCTCCAGGATCTTCACCAGGCCGTACCAGGCGGTCACACCCGGCATGCCCACGGCACCCAGGTAGTGCGACAGCGGCACATGGGTGGTATCCACCTTGCGCAGCAGGCCCGGCTGGTCGGCGGCCACCACGCTGTACTCCTGCCAGCCGCCCATGCCCACCACCTTGTCGCCGGGCGCGAACTTCGGGCTGCGGCTGTCCACCACCTCGCCCACCGTCCCGCCTTGCATCACCTCGCCCAGCGGCTGCGGCGCGGCGTAGCTCTTGGCATCGTTCATGCGCCCGCGCATGTACGGGTCGAGGCTCAGGTAGTGGTGGCGCACCAGCACCTGGCCGTCCTGCAGAGCCGGGGTCTCGCTGCTGACCAGCTTGAAGTGGTCGGCCCGGGCCTCGCCCTCGGGGCGCTTGTCCAGCAGCACTTGCTTGTTCGTCGGCATGGTGCCTCCTTTGCTCAGTCGGTGGAAATCGCGTCGGTGCCCGGCGCCGGCCGCCGCACGTACTTGAAGGTGCCGGTGGCATGCGCGCAGGTGCGGCCCTGCGCATCGAGCACGCTCGCCTCGGTGAAGGCCATGGATTTGGTCCGGTGCATCAGCCGGCCGCGGGCGGTGAGCAGGCCGGTGGACGGCTGCATGAAGCTGGTCTTCATCTCGATGGTCACCACGCCGAGCGCCGGGTCGACGCTGCGCGCGGCGGTGGCCATGGCCACGTCCAGCAGCGTCATGACGGCGCCGCCATGGGCGACCAGGAAAGAGTTCATGTGCTCGCGCTTGGGCTCGAAGCGCAGCTCCGAAGCGCCGCCCTCCATGGCCACCAGCGTGAATCCCAGGTGGTTGACGAAGGGGATCTCCACGCCGGAGAAGGTGGAAGCGGACAAGCTTCAGCCCCCCGTGACGATGCTGACGCCGCCGTCGACCGCCAGCCACTGGCCGGTGATGTGCTTGCCGGCATCCGAGGCATACAGCACCGTGATGCCCTTGAGGTCCTCGTCGTCGCCGAGGCGCCCCAGCGGCGCGCTGGCGGCCATCTGGTCGGCGCCCAGCTTCTCGATGGTGGCCCGGGTCATCTTGCTCGGGAAGAAGCCGGGGCAGATGGCGTTGACGTTGATGCCGTACTTCCCCCACTCGCTGGCCAGCGCCTGGGTGAAGGTGATCACCGCGCCCTTGGAGGTGTTGTACGCCACCGTGTCGTGGCCGGGCGGGTTGCCGCCCAGGCCGGCGATCGAGGCGATGTTGATGATGCGCCCGCTCCTGCGCGGGATCATGCTGCGCTTGCCGATCTGCTGGCTGAGGATGAAGTAGCCGCGGATGTTGAGGTTCATTACCTTGTCCCAGGCCTCCACCGGATGGTCCTCGGCCGGCGCGCCCCAGGCCGCGCCCGCGTTGTTGACCAGGATGTCGACGTCGCCCACGCGCGCCAGCGTCTCGTCGGCCAGGCGCCGGATGTCCTCCTCCTTCGCCAGGTCGGCCGCGACCCAGCGCGTGTCGATGCCGGCATCCTGCAGGTCGGCGGTCGCCTCCTCGAGGTCGCCGGCCTTGCGCGAGCTCAGCACGATGCGCGCGCCGGCCTCGCCCAATGCACGGGCAATCTGCAGCCCGAGGCCGCGCGAGCCGCCGGTGACGAGGGCGGTCCTGCCCTTCAGGTCGAACAATTGCTGGACGGTGCGTGTCATTTCTTCTCCGGAGGTGTCGGTTTCGATTGTGCCGCCGTGGAGGTCGGCTCGGCGAGGCGGGAGCGCACGAAGATCAGCACCACGCCCGCGATGGTGGCCAGGCCGCCCAGCACCGACAGGCTCCAGCCGCCGATGCGGGTCTCGCCATGGGAGGCGATGCCGAGCACCAGCACCAGCAGGCCGCCGAAGATCAGGATCCAGATCAGCGCGTCGAGCCGCGCCAGGGTACGTGCCGATGCCATCAGAAGGCCTCCTCGGGCAGGTCGGCGCAGGTCGGGTCGCGCGTCTCGACGACACGCAGCCAGGCGCCGATCCTGGGTAGTTCGTAGTGGAAGAAGTAGCGCGCCGCGCCCAGCCGGCCAGTCCCGGCCGCGCCGGCCGGTCCCAGCGGCAGCGCCAGCGCGACGTCCAGCCGGGTCCAGGCGATCACCAGGTGGCCGAAGGCCTGCATGTAGGGCACGGCGTTGTACAGGGCGGCGGCAGGATCGCCGGTGGCCCAGGCCGCCTTGGTGGCGCTGCCCACCTGCTGCAGGGCCTGGCCGAGTGCGTTCGCATGGCCGGCCAGGTGCGGCTGCTGGATGGCGCGTTCGATGGTGGCGTTGATGCGCCCGGCCAGAAGCATCAGGCCCTTGCCGCCCTCCATCACCACCTTGCGCCCCAGCAGGTCGGCCGCCTGGATGCCGTGCGTGCCCTCGTGGATCATGTTGAGGCGGTTGTCGCGCCAGTACTGCTCCACCGGGAAGTCACGGGTATAGCCGTAGCCGCCGTGCACCTGGATGGCCAGCGAGTTGGCCTCCAGGCAGAACTCGCTGGGCCAGCTCTTGGCCACCGGCGTCAGCACCTCCAGCAGCAGCCGCGCCTCGTCGGCGGCCTGCGGGCTGCCGGTGCGCTGCTCGTCCACCAGCCGCGCGCAGTACAGCAGCAACGCCAGCGCACCTTCGCAGTACGACTTCTGCGCCAGCAGCATGCGCTTGACGTCGGCGTGTTCGATGATGCGCACCTGCGGCTGCGCCGGGTCCTTGCCCGCCGGGCCGACCGGCCGGCCCTGCGGCCGGTCGCGGGCATAGTCGAGGGACGCGGAATAGCCGGCCAGCCCCAGCGACGTGGCGGCCAGGCCGATGGCGATGCGCGCTTCGTTCATCATGTGGAACATGCAGCGCAGGCCTTCGCCGGGCTGGCCCACCAGGTAGCCGATGGCGCCCGCACCGCCGCGCACTGGATACCTGCCTTCGCCGAAATTCAGCAGCGTGTTGGTGGTGCCGCGCCAGCCCAGCTTGTGGTTGAGGCCGGCCAGCGCCACGTCGTTGCGTTCGCCCGTGAGCCGCCCTTGGCTGTCCACCAGCTTCTTCGGCACGATGAACAGCGAGATGCCGCGCGTGCCAGGCACCAGCCTGCCGTCCGGGCCGGGGATCTTGGCCAGCACCAGGTGCACGATGTTCTCGGCCAGTTCGTGTTCCCCGGCGGAGATCCACATCTTGTTGCCGCGCAGGCGGTAGCGCGGACCGAGCGGGTCGCGCTCGAAGTCGTCGCCGTCGGGCGTGGCGCGGGTGGCGATGTCCGACAGCGAGGAGCCCGCCTGCGGCTCGGACAGGCACATGGTGCCGGTGAAGCGGCCGGCGAACTCGGGGCGGGCGAATGCGGTCTTCTGCGCCTCGGTGCCGTGCACCATCAGCAGGTTGGCGTTGCCGCGGGTCAGCAGGCTGGCATTGATGCTGACCGAAGCCGTGGCGAAGAAGGTACCCGCCGCCGCTTCGATGGTGTAGGGCAGCTGCATGCCGCCCTCGTCGTAGTCCTGCGCGGCCGCCAACATGCCGGATTCCACATAGGCCCGGTGGGCCTCGTGCGTCGCCTGCGGCAGGATCACCTTCTCGCCATCGAAGCGCGGCTCCTCGGTGTCGACCAGCCGGTTGAACGGCGCGTACTTCTCCCGCGCGATCCGCTCGCAGGTGTCCAGCACCGCATCGAAGGTCTCGCGCGAATGGTCCGCGAAACGCGCGCGCTGCGTCAGCGTCTCGACACGCAGCCAGTCATGGAGCAGGAAGTCGAGTGTGCTGCGAAGGGACGCCATGCGTGCTCCTGGGGGAACTGCCGAACTGCCGGACGCAAAAGTCGCAAAGGTTTCGCAAAAGTCGCAAAAGGACTTCCAAAGAAATTCCTTCCTGGCTGTTCTTTCGCGACTTTTGCGTAGCTTTTGCGTCCTTTGCGTCCTGTATTGGTATCCGGATCCGGAACCCTGGACTTACAGGACTTCGAAGATGCCCGCCGCGCCCATGCCGCCGCCGATGCACATGGTGACGGCCACGCGCTTGGCGCCGCGGCGCTTGCCTTCGATGAGGGCATGGCCGGTCAGGCGCTGGCCGGAGACGCCATAGGGGTGGCCCACCGCGATGGCGCCGCCGTTGACGTTGAGGCGGTCGTTGGGAATGCCCAGGCGGTCGCGGCAGTAGATCACCTGCACCGCGAAGGCCTCGTTCAGTTCCCACAGGTCGATGTCCTCGACCTTCAGGCCCAGGCGCTGCAGCACCTTGGGCACGGCGAACACCGGGCCGATGCCCATCTCGTCGGGCTCGCAGCCGGCCACCGCGAAGCCGAGGAAGCGGCCCAGCGGCTTGAGGTTGTTGCGCGCGGCGTATTCCTCGCTCACCACCACGCAGGCGCCGGCGCCGTCGGAGAACTGGCTGGCGTTGCCGGCCGAGATGGTGCCGCCCGGCAGCGCGGGCTTGATGCCGGCGATGCTTTCCTTGGTGGTGCCGGCACGCAGGCCCTCGTCCTTGCTGACCGTCACCTCCCGGGTGACCAGGCCCATCACCGCGTCGGCCACGCCGGCCTTCACCGTGATCGGCGCGATCTCGTCGGTGAACTTGCCGGCTTCCTGCGCCGCCACCGCCTTCTGCTGGCTGGCCGCGCCGTACTCGTCCATCTGGTCGCGCGAGATCTTGTAGCGCTTGGCCACCTGCTCGGCGGTCTGCAGCATGGGCCAGTAGACCTCGGGCTTCTTCTCCTCGAGCAGCGGGTCCTTGAACATGTGCAGGTTCATCTCCTGCTGCACGCAGGAGATGCTCTCGACGCCACCGGCCACGTAGACGTCGCCTTCGCCGGCGATGATGCGCTGGGAGGCCATGGCGATGGTCTGCAGGCCGGAGGAGCAGAAACGGTTGATGGTGACGCCGGACACACTGACCGGCAGGCCGGCCATCAGCGCGGCCTGGCGCGCGATGTTCCAGCCGGTCGCGCCCTCGGGGTTGGCGCAGCCCATGAGCACGTCCTCCACGGCATCGCCCGGCACGCCGGCGCGCTCCAGCGCGTGGCGCACGACATGGCCGCCCAGGGTGGCGCCATGCGTCATGTTGAACGCGCCCTTCCAGCTCTTGGTCAGGGGGGTGCGGGCGGTGGAGACGATCACGGCGTTGGTCATGGCAGGCCTTTCAGGTAAGCGGTTCAGGAAGCGGGCGCGTTCAGGTTGCGCAGCAGCTGGTGGTAGAAGCGGACGAGCTCGGCCAGGTTGGCGGTGGCGATGCGCTCGTTGGTGCCGTGGAAACGCGCCAGGTCCTCGGGCTTGGCGCGCACCGGAGAGAAGCGGTAGATGTGGTCCGACACCGGCGTGAAGTGGCGCGAGTCGGTGGCGGCGATCATCAGCCCGGGCGCCACCAGGGTGTCCGGGAACAGCGAGCGCACCGTGCGATTGAGCAGCTGGTAGGAAGGCGACTGGGTGGGCGAGACCGGCGACGGATCGGCATTGCCCGGCAGCGCGATCAGCTCGAAGCGCTCGCCGGCCTTGCCGCGCACGTGCTGCATCACCGAATCGCGCGTGTCGCCGGGCAGCAGGCGGAAGTTGACCGTGGCCTGCGCCTCGCCGGGCAGCACGTTGTCCTTGTTGCCGGCCTGCACCATGGTGAGCGCGGTGGTCGTGCGCAGCATCGCGTTGGTGCTGGCGCCCTTCTCCAGCTGGGCCTGCACCACCGGGCCGAACAGCCACAGGTTGGACAGGGCCACGCGCTGGAAGCCGCCCATCTCCGGGGCCAGCGTCTCGAACATCTCGCGCGCCACGCCGCGGATGGTGCCGGGCAGTTGCTCGTCCTCCAGCCGGCGCAGCGCAGCGCTCATCACGCCGATGGCGCTGGTGCCCTTGGGCGGCGGCATCGACGAATGGCCAGGCGTGGCCGGCACCTTGAGCACCACCGAGAGATAGCCCTTTTCCGCGATGCCGATCAGCGCCGCCGGCTGCGCCAGGCCCGGCATCACGCCTTCGGTGATCAGCAGGCCCTCGTCGAGGACGAAGTCCAGCCGCACCTGGCGCTCCTGCAGCAGCTTCACGATCTGTACCGCGCCGCGCAGGCCGCCGGCTTCCTCGTCGGCCCCGAAGGCGAGGTAGACGGTCTGGCGCGGCTGGAAGCCCGCGGCCAGCAGCATCTCGACGGCTTCGAGCTGGGCGACGAGGTTGGCCTTGTCGTCCCAGGCGCCGCGGCCCCAGACGTAGCCGTCCTTGACCTCGCCCGAGAAGGTGCCGGCGTGCCACTTGTCCTCGGTGCCCGGCGCGACCGGCACCACGTCCTGGTGCGCCAGGAAGGCGATGGGCTTGGCGTTGGGGTCCGTCCCCTTCCACGTGTACAGCAGGCTCAGGCCGCCGACCTGCTCGCGCTGCAGCGCGGCGTGCACGCGCGGGAAGCGTTCCTGCAGGTAGGCGTGCAGCTTCAGGAACTCGTCCTCGTTGAGGCGCGGGTCCTCGTGGCTGGAGATCGTCCGGAAGCGGATGGCGCCGGCGAGCTTGTCGGCCACCGCGCGCTCGTCGATGGCCAGCGGCGGCGCCGCCGGCACCTGGAGCTGGCGCGAGCCCTGGCGCCAGGTGTTGGCGGGCACGGCCGCCCCCCGCCGCAGCCGCGCGGCGGGGGCGCCGAGGAGGGTGG
>JAEZKX010000185.1 GCA_023436025.1 Pseudomonadota bacterium
GACGAACACATGGCGCGCGTCGTGCAGCATGCGGGTGCGCGCATCCAGCTCGACGCCGCGCAGGCGGCGCGGCGCGGCGCCGGCCTCGAACCACACGTTGGGCTTGGGCTCGGTGAGGATCTCGCCGAGCGCGCGGGCCAGCGCATGCGGATCCTTCAGCGCCGCCGCCAGCGCCTGCTGCGCGAAGTCGTGCAGGCCCGCCGGGATGGCGCCGGGCGCCGCGGTGGCCGGCTGGCCGGGGTCGCGGTAGATGCGGTCGTCCAGGCCGGCCGCGTCGTCGGCCAGGCGCTGCAGCAATTCGCGCGCAAGCTCGGCGCGGCCGGGCGCACGGAAGCCGATCGAATAGGTCTGGCAGGCGCCCTCGGCGATGCCGTCGTGCGCCCAGCGCGGCGGCAGGTACAGCATGTCGCCCGGCTCCAGCAGGTACTCCTCCTCGGGCTCGAAGTGCGCCAGGATCTTCAGCGGCACGCCCTCCTGCAGCGACAGGTCGCGCTGGCGGCCGATGCGCCAGCGGCGCCGGCCTTCGGCCTGCAGCAGGAACACGTCGTAGCTGTCGAAGTGCGGGCCGACGCCGCCGCCATCGGTGGCGAAGCTGATCATCAGGTCGTCCAGCCGGGCGGCGGGCACGAAATCGAAGCGGCGCAGCAGGTCGTGCGCCGGCCCGTGGTGCAGGTCGACGCCCTGCACCAGCAGGGTCCACCCCGGCTGCTTCAGCGGCGGCAGCGCACGCGGCCCGAACGGCCCGCGCTGCATCTGCCAGCCGCCGCGCTCCTGCACGACCAGGCGCGACTCCACCTCGTCGCGCGCGGCCAGCGCGAACAACTGCGGGCGCGCCAGCAGCGGCTGCAGCCCGGGAAGGGCCTGGCGCACCAGCAGCGGCTTCTTCTGCCAGTGGCGCTTCATGAACTGGGCGGGCGTCAGTCCGCCGAGCAGGGACGCAGGTCGATCGGTCTCCAAGGTGCGACAATTCTCGCCTATGGACATCACCCCGCGCTGCGTCGTCGCGCTGACCTGGACCTTGAAGGACACGCTGGGCGAGGAACTCGACCGCCTCGAAGAACCGGTGGAATTCCTGGTGGGCGGCAAGGACCTGCTGGCCAAGATCGAGGAAGCCCTGCAAGGCCACGCCCCAGGCGACAGCCTCGACCTGCACCTCGAGCCGGAAGACGCCTTCGGCGACTACGACGAACAGAAGGTGTTCCTGGAGCCGCGCAGCGTCTTCCCCGCCGAAGTGGAGCCGGGCATGACCTTCGAGGGCCTGCCGAGCGGCGCCACCAGCGCCAATGCGCCGGCCGACCTGCTCTACACGGTCACCGACGTCTACCCCGAGCACGTCGTGCTCGATGGCAACCATCCGCTCGCCGGCATCGCGCTGCGGCTGCACCTGAAGGTGGAGGCCGTGCGGGAAGCCAGCGACGAGGAGCGGGAGGCGGGAACAGTGGGCGTGGGCTTCTTCCGCATCGGATAAGCGCACCCTGCTGCGCGCACAAAAAAAAGCCCCGCAGCGCGGGGCTTTTTCGTGCAGCCGTGGGGGGTCAGGCGCGGTAGATCACGCCGTTGTCCACCCGCACGCGGTCGCCCACGCGCAGGTCGCCGGTGGCGGGCACCTCGTAGACCCGGGTGTAGCCCTGGTCCGTCTGCATCGTGATGCGGTAGCCCGGGGCGGTGGTGTAGCCGCGCTGGTCGCGCGCGATGCGGTTGCCCACCGCGGCGCCGCCGACGGCACCCAGCACCGTGGCCGCCGCGCGGCCGCCACCGCTGCCGATCTGGTTGCCCAGCACGCCACCCAGCAGGCCGCCGACCACGGCACCCAGGACATTGCTGCCGCCCGGGTTGGCCGCGACGTTGCTGCCGGCGGGCAGGTACTGGATGCCCACGATGCGACCGTACTCGATGCCGGCGACCGGCGCGGTCGACGCGGGATACGAGGGATAGCTGGAGCCGTAGACCGGCATCGGTTCGGTGGCGCAACCGGCCAGCATGGCGAGGGCGACGCCGCCGGCGGCGAGCGAAAGTGTCATGCGCATAGTGTTCTCCTTCGGATCGGAAGATGTTCCACAGGCGCCGCGCGGGCGGCGGCCATGTGCACGCATTGGAGCCGGCCCCAGCCGCAGGAGACCGCGGCCATCGGCGCGATGGCATGTAGGAGAAAACGTGCGCGGCCCGAGCGCCGCGCAGTCCTCACGACTTGCCGGTCGAGCCGTAGCCGCCGCCGCCGCGCAGGGTGGGCGGAAACTCCTGCACGACATTGAAACTCGCCTGCACCACCGGCACGATCACCAGTTGCGCCAGCCGCTCCATCGGCTGCAGCGTGAACGGCACCGTACTGCGGTTCCACGCACTCACCATCAGCTGGCCCTGGTAGTCGCTGTCGATCAGCCCCACCAGGTTGCCCAGCACGATGCCGTGCTTGTGGCCCAGGCCCGAGCGCGGCAGGATCAGCGCGGCATGGCCCGGATCCTGGATCCAGATGGCGATGCCGGTGGGCACCAGTTGCCAGGCATTGGGCTGCAGCACCAGCGGCGCGTCGATGCAGGCCCGCAGGTCGAGGCCGGCGCTGCCGGGCGTGGCGTATTCGGGGAGCTGGTCCGCCATGCGCGGATCCAGGATCTTGACGTCGATGCGCATGGGGGTCTCAGGCGGAAACAGGGGTGATGCGGCGCGCGATCTCGGCGACCAGGCGGCGCGCGAGTTCCAGCTTGGGCGCGCGCGGCAGCTCCTGGACACCGTCGGCGTCGACCAGCAGCATCTGGTTGTCGTCCTGGCCGAAAGTGAGCGGGCCGATGTTGCCCACCAGCAGCGGAATGCCCTTGCGTTCGCGCTTGGCCTTGGCGTGGTTCACCAGGTCGTGGCTCTCGGCGGCGAAGCCGACGCAGAACAGCTCGCCCCGGCGGGCGCGCTCCGACTGGGCCACGGCCAGCAGGATGTCGGGATTCTCGGCGAAGGCCACCGTGGGCGCCGCGCCGCTGCCGTCCTTCTTGATCTTGCGTTCGGCCTGCGTGAGCGGGCGCCAGTCGGCGACGGCGGCCGTCGCCACGAACACGTCGGCCAGCGGCACGGCCACCGTGGTGGCGGCCAGCATGTCGCGCGCCGACTTCACGTCGACGCGCTGCACGCCGCGCGGCGTGGTCAGGCTCACCGGGCCGGCCACCAGGGTGACCTGGGCGCCGGCCTCGCGCGCGGCCCGCGCGATGGCGAACCCCATCTTGCCCGAGGAATGGTTGGTGATGCCGCGGATCGGGTCGAGCGCCTCGAAGGTGGGGCCGGCGGTGACGACCACGCGCTTGCCCGCCAGCAGCTTGGGCTGGAAGAAGGCCACCAGGTCCTCCAGCAGTTCGGCCGGCTCCAGCATGCGGCCGTCCCCAGTCTCGCCGCAGGCCTGGAAGCCGCTGCCCACGCCCAGCAGGGTGGCGCCGTCGGCGGCCAGCTGCGCCATGTTGCGCCGCGTCGCCGGGTGGGCCCACATCTCGCGGTTCATCGCCGGCGCCACCAGCAGCGGCACGCGGTCGATGGGGCGCGCCAGGCACATCAGGCTCAGGAGCTCGTCGGCGCGCCCGTGGACCAGCTTGGCGAGGAAGTCGGCGCTGCACGGCGCCAGCAGGATGGCGTCGGACTGGCGCGACAGGTTGATGTGCGGCATGTTGTTCGGCTCGCGCGCGTCCCACTGCGAGGTGTAGACGGGGCGCCCGGACAGGGCCTGCATGGTGACGGGCGTGATGAACTGCTCGGCGGCCTGGGTCATCACCACCTGCACGGTGGCGCCTTCCTTCACCAGTGCGCGCGTCAGTTCAGCCGCCTTGTAGCACGCGATGCCCCCGGTGAGCCCGAGGACGATGTGCCGGCCGGCAAGGTCGTTCATGGGCAGGAGTGTAAGGCGACGGCCTCTTCCCTCACCCGTATAATCTCGCTTTACCACCTCCCCGGGGACCTGCGCAGTCCCCAACTGACATGACCAAATTCGTCTTCGTCACCGGCGGTGTGGTGTCCTCCCTGGGCAAGGGAATCGCCTCAGCCTCCCTTGCAGCGATCCTGGAGTCGCGGGGCCTCCAAGTCACCCTCATCAAGCTCGACCCGTACATCAACGTCGATCCGGGCACCATGTCGCCGTTCCAGCACGGCGAGGTGTTCGTCACCGACGACGGCGCGGAGACCGACCTCGACCTGGGCCACTACGAGCGCTTCGTCACCACGCGGATGCGCAAGGCCAACAACTTCACCACCGGCCAGATCTACAAGTCGGTGCTCGAGAAGGAACGGCGCGGCGACTACCTCGGCAAGACGGTGCAGGTCATCCCGCACGTCACCAACGAGATCCAGGAGTACATCCGCCGCGGCGCCGGCCTCGGCACCGACAACGAGGTCGACGTCGCCATCGTCGAGATCGGCGGCACCGTCGGCGACATCGAGTCCCTGCCCTTCCTCGAAGCGGTGCGCCAGATGGCGCTCAAGCAGGGCCCCAACAACTCCGCCTTCGTCCACCTCACCTACGTGCCCTTCATCCAGGCCGCCGGCGAGCTCAAGACCAAGCCGACCCAGCACACGGTGCAGAAGCTGCGCGAGATCGGCATCCAGCCCGACGCGCTGCTGTGCCGCGCCGACCGCCGCATCCCCGAGGACGAGGCCGAGAAGATCAGCCTGTTCACCAACGTGCCGAAGTGGGGCGTGATCTCCATGCCGGACGTCGACACCATCTACAAGGTGCCGCGCGTGCTGCACGAGCAGGGCCTGGACGGACTGATCTGCGACAAGCTGCGGCTGAACACGCCGCCGGCCAACCTCAAGCGCTGGGATGACCTGGTGCACGAGGTCGAGCATCCGCGCGGCGAGGTGCTGATCGCCATGGTGGGCAAGTACGTCGACCTGTCCGACAGCTACAAGTCGCTCAACGAAGCGCTGCGCCACGCCGGCCTGAAGAACCACGTGCGCGTGAGGATCGACTACGTCGACTCCGAGACCATCACGCCCGATTCGGTGGACCAGCTCGCCAAGTACGACGCCATCCTGGTGCCGGGCGGCTTCGGCAAGCGCGGCATCGAGGGCAAGATCGCCGCGGCCCGCTATGCCCGCGAGAACAAGGTGCCCTACCTGGGCATCTGCCTGGGCATGCAGGTCGCCACCATCGAGTACGCGCGCGACGTCGCCGGCCTGCAGGACGCCAACAGCACCGAGTTCGAGCCCGCGACGCCGCATCCGGTGATCGCGCTCATCACCGAGTGGCAGGACGCGAGCGGCGCCATCCAGACCCGCAGCGAGCAGTCCGACCTGGGCGGCACCATGCGCCTGGGCGCGCAGAGCTCCGATGTCGCCAAGGGCACGCTGGCGCACAAGATCTACGGCGACGTGGTGACCGAGCGGCACCGCCACCGCTACGAAGCCAACGTCAAGTACCTCGACCAGCTGCGCGCCGCCGGCCTGGTGATCTCGGCGCTCACGCAGCGCGAGCAGCTGACCGAGATCGTCGAGCTGCCCCAGGACGTGCACCCCTGGTTCATGGGCGTGCAGTTCCACCCCGAGTTCAAGTCCACCCCCTGGGACGGCCATCCGCTGTTCAACTCCTTCGTCGCCGCCGCCGTCGAGCACCAGGCGGCCGCGCAGAAGAACAGCGGCAAGCCGCTCAAGGCCGTCGCCTGAAGGACCCCATGTCCAGCGCCTACATCCTTGCCAACGTCGACGTCACCGACCCGGTGCAGTACGAGCAGTACAAGAAGCTGTCCACCATCGCCATGCAGGCCGGCGGCGCCGAAGTCTGCGTGCGCGGCGGCAGGACCGAGGTGCTGGAAGGCGACTGGTCGCCCTCGCGTGTCGTCCTCCTGAAGTTCCCCAGCGCCGAGAAGGCCCGCGCCTTCTACGAATCGCCCGAGTACCAGGCGGCCAAGGCCGCGCGCGAGGGTGCGGCGGTGATGCGGATGGTGTTGATCGAAGGGGTTTGAATGCGAATGCGGGCAGCCGGACGCGAAAGTCGCAAAGGTCTCGCAAAAGTCGCAAAAGGACTTTCCAATGGGCTGTTCCTTTTTGCGACTTTTGCGCGCTTTCGCGTCCTTTGCGTCCGGATGTTGTCCGTCCCTGGTTTTTTTGACTGCAAGAGAAACTGAATGAGCGCTATCGTTGACATCGTCGGCCGCGAAGTCCTGGACTCGCGGGGCAATCCCACCGTGGAGTGCGACGTGCTGCTGGAGTCCGGCACCATGGGCCGCGCCGCCGTGCCCTCGGGCGCGTCGACCGGCTCGCGCGAAGCCATCGAGCTGCGCGACGGCGACCCCGCGCGCTACCTCGGCAAGGGCGTGCTCAAGGCCGTGGAGCACATCAACACCGAGATCAGCGAGGCCGTGCTGGGCCTGGACGCTTCGGAGCAGAACTTCCTGGACAAGACGCTGATCGACTTGGACGGCACCGAGAACAAGAGCCGCCTGGGCGCCAACGCCATGCTGGCGGTGTCCATGGCGGTGGCGCGCGCGGCGGCCGAGGAATCGGGCCTGCCCCTGTACCGCTACTTCGGCGGCATGAACGGCTGCATGCTGCCGGTGCCGATGATGAACGTGGTCAACGGCGGCGCCCACGCCAACAACAACCTCGACCTGCAGGAGCTGATGATCATCCCCGTGGGGGCGCCCAGCTTCCGCGAGGCGCTGCGCTACGGCGCCGAGGTGTTTCACGCGCTCAAGAAGATCATCCACGACAAGGGCATGAGCGTGGCGGTCGGCGACGAAGGCGGCTTCGCTCCCAACGTCGAGAACCACGAGGCCGCGCTGCAGATGATCCTGCAGGCCATCGAGAAGGCGGGCTACAAGCCGGGCGAGCAGATCGCCCTGGGCCTGGACTGCGCCTCCAGCGAGTTCTACAAGGACGGCGTCTACGACCTGTCGGCCGAGGGCGAGCGCCTGAATGCCAACGACTGGACCGGCATCCTCGAGAGCTGGGTCGGCAAGTACCCCATCATCAGCATCGAGGACGGCATGGCCGAAGGCGACTGGGACGGCTGGAAGACGCTGACCGAACGCCTGGGCAAGCGCGTGCAGCTGGTGGGCGACGACCTGTTCGTCACCAACACCAAGATCTTCAAGGAGGGCATCGAGCGCGGCATCGCCAACTCGATCCTGATCAAGATCAACCAGATCGGCACGCTCAGCGAGACCTTCGCCGCCATCGAGATGGCCAAGCGCGCCAACTACACGGCGGTCATCAGCCACCGCTCGGGCGAGACCGAGGACTCCACCATCGCCGACATCGCGGTGGGCACCAATGCCGGCCAGATCAAGACCGGCTCGCTCTCGCGCTCGGACCGCATGGCCAAGTACAACCAGTTGCTGCGCATCGAGGAAGACCTGGGCGACGTCGCGCAGTATCCCGGCCGCGGCGCCTTCTACAACCTGCGGAACCTGTGACTTGAACGGCCGCACCGCCGCTGTCCTGCTGATCGGCCTGTTGGCGGCCGTTCACGGGCAGCTGTGGTTCGGCCGCGGCAGCGTCGGCGACGTGCAGCAGATGCAGCGCCGTCTCGACGAGCAGAAGGCGCGTAACACGGTGGCCCAGCAGGCCAACGAGCGCCTGGCCGCCGAAGTGCGCGACCTGCAGGAAGGGCTGGAGACCGTCGAGGAGAAGGCCCGTGCCGAGCTGGGCATGGTCAAGCCCAACGAGGTGCTGGTGCAGTTCGCGAAGTAGCGCTGCGCGGTGGGCGTGGCTTTCGGCGCCGGGCCGCCCACGCTGAACGCTGAACGCTGAACGCTGAACGCTGAACGCTGAACGCTGAACGCTCAACGCTCAACGCTCAACGCTCAACGCTCAACGCCCGACACCCATGTCCCTCACCCGGCTCCACCCCGCATG
>JAEZKX010000268.1 GCA_023436025.1 Pseudomonadota bacterium
GCCGCTGCATCGAGGGCTTCCGCGCCGGCGTGGTGCGCGAGCGCGAGCAGCTCGCCGCCACCATGACGCGGGAGACCGGCAAGCCGATCGGCATGTCGCGCAACGAGCTCGACGGCCTGCTGCCGCGCATCGACTTCTTCCTGTCCGCGTTCGAGCAGGTGGTGGCGCCGCAGACGGTGCACGACGAGGGCGGCATGCGCGAGCAGATCGAGCATGCGCCGCTGGGCGTGGTGGCCAACATCTCGGCCTGGAACTACCCGTGGTTCGTCGGCTGCAACGTGATCCTGCCGGCGCTGCTGACCGGCAACGCCGTGCTGTACAAGCCCTCGGAATACGCCACGCTCACCGGGCTGGAGATCGCGCGCCTGCTGCACGAGGCCGGCGTGCCGCGCGGGGTCATGGTGTGCCTGGTCGGCGGCGGCGCGGTCGGCGCCGCCCTGCTGGAACAGCAGGTCGACGGCGTGTTCTTCACCGGCTCGCACGGCACCGGCCAGCGCATCGCCGCCGCGGTGGCCGGCCGTTTCGTCCGCCTGCAGTTGGAGCTGGGCGGCAAGGACCCGACCTATGTCTGCGACGACGCTGATCCGCGCGCGGCGGCACAGTCGCTGGCCGACGGCGCCATGTACAACACCGGCCAGAGCTGCTGTTCGGTGGAGCGCATCTACGTGCACGAGAAGATCCACGACGCCTTCGTCGCGGCCTTCGTCGAGACGGTGCGCGGCATGCGCCGCGGCGATCCCATGGACGAGGCCAGCTACATCGGCGCCATCACGCGCCGGCCGCAGCTCGAGGTGCTGCAGCGGCAGGTCGACGACGCCGTGGCCCGCGGCGCGAAGCTGCTCACCGGCGGCCACCGCATCGACGGGCCCGGCAACTGGTTCGAACCGACCGTGCTGGCGGATGTCGACCACGGCATGGAGCTGATGCGCGAGGAAAGCTTCGGCCCGGTCATCGGCATCCAGAAAGTGTCCGGCGACGCCGAGGCGGTGCGCCTCATGAACGACACGCGCTACGGCCTGACCGCCGGCGTGTACACGCCCGACGAACAGCGGGCGCGCGCGCTGCTGGCGCGGGTCCATGCCGGCAGCGTCTACTGGAACTGCTGCGACCGCGTCAGCCCGCGGCTGCCCTGGAGCGGCGTCGGCGACTCCGGCCTGGGCCTCACCCTGTCGAAGTACGGCATCCAGGCCTTCACCCGTACCAAGGCCTGGCACCTGCGCGCGCCAGGCTGACGGCCGGCTGGTCGGGCAGGCCGGAATACGCTACGCTGCGCAGCCAATTTCGGCAGCTGCAAGGCGCGCCCAGTGCGCCGTGATCGGGCCCACCATGGAAGAGACCGTCGCCCCGCCCAAGGGCCGGCCGCGCGACCTGCGCGCCACCCGGCTGATCCAGGCCGTCGCCCTCGAGCTCGCCTACGCGGGCGGTATCGGCAATGCCACGGTGGAGCGCATCGCCGAGGAAGCCGGCGTCGCCAAGACCACCATCTACCGCCGCTGGCCCAATGCCGCCGCCATCGTGATGGCCGGCTTCCTGGAGGAGATCGGGCCGCTGGTCACCTACGAGGGCCGGCGTTCCATCGTGGCCACCGTCAAGAGCAACATCCGCCACCTGGTGCGCGCCATGCAGGGGCGTCGCGGCGACCTCCTCAGGCACCTGGTTGGTGCAGTGCAGACCAGCGAGGAGCTGAAGGAAGCCTTTCTGGGGCAGCTGATCATGCCGCGCCGCGAAGAAGCGCGGGCCGCCTTCCAGCGCGCCATCGCGGCGGGAGAACTGGCGCCGCACACCGACGTCGACATCATCCTCGACCTCCTCTACGGCGCGGTGTACTACCGCCTGTTCGTCTCCTTCACGCCCTTCCATCCGCGCTTCGTCGACGAGATCGTGGACCGGGCCTTCCACGGCCTGCTGATCGAGCGTTGATCGAGCGTTGATCGAGCGTTGAGGGAGATCGCCGGCTCATTCCGAGCCGGCCCGTAGCGTAATGGCATGGATGTTGCGTTCCTGCGGGGAACGCTTTTCACATCCATGACCCCGGAACACACCCTGGCGCCCCCACGCGGCGCGTCGGCCGCCGAAATGCCCATCCTCGACCTGGGCGACTGGATCGCCGGCGGCCCCATCGCGCCGCTGGCCGCCCGCTTCGAGGCGGCCTGCCACCGCACCGGCTTCTTCTACGTGCGCAACCACGGCGTGCCGCAGGCCGTCGTCGACGGCGTGTTCGATGCCGCCCGGCGCTACTTCGCGCTGCCGATGGAGGAGCGGCTGCGCGATCGCATCGACGAGCGTTTCCGCCGCGGCTTCATGCCCATGGGCGTGACGCGGCACCCGGGCCACAAGCCCGACGTGAAGGAAAGTTACGTCCTGGGCCTGGACCTGCCGTCCGACGACCCCGACGTGCTGGCCAACCGGCCGCTGCACGGCCCCAACCGCTGGCCCGCCGACAAGCCCTGGCTGAAGGAGGCCGCCATGGCCTACTTCGACCACACGGTGCAACTCGGCCGGCGCCTGCTGCGCATCTTCGCGGTGGCGCTTCAGCTGCCCGAGGACTACTTCCTTCAGTACCTGCGCAAGCCCATGGTGCTGACCAACCTGTACCACTACCCCCCGCAGGACGCACCCACCAACCTGGAAGTGGGTGCGGTCGCGCATACCGACTACGGCACCCTCACCATCCTGGCGCAGGACCCGATCGGCGGACTGGAGCTGTGCACGCGCGACGGCGAATGGGTGGCGGCGCCCTACATCGAGGGCACGCTGGTCATCAACCTGGGCGACCTGGTGAAGGTGTGGACCAATGAGCAGTACGTGTCCAACCTGCACCGCGTGACCAACCGCAGCGGCCGCGAGCGCTTCTCCATCCCGACCTTCTTCAACCTCGACTACGACACGCCCGTGGCCTGCCTGCCGCAGTTCCAGTCGGCCGGCCGACCGCCGAAGCACGCGCCCATCAAGTCGGGCGACTGGCTGGTCAGCCGATTCCAGGCGGTGCAGGGCTACAAGCCGCCGGCCGAACTGGCCGCCGCCTGAGTCCCACGCGAACCCGCCGCCCCCCACCGAGGACTTCTCCCATGCTCCGCTTCCGCCTTCTTCCGCATCGCCTGGCCCGCACCTTCGCTGGCCTGGCCGCGCTGCTGGCCCTCGCCGGCCCGGTGCCGGCCCAGGCCCAGGCCAAGCCGCTCCAGCCCGTCACCATCGCGCTGGGCACGCAGGTGGTCAACGCCACCTATCCCTGGCTCACCCTGCCCATCGTGCTGGGCTACTGGAAGGACGAAGGCTACGACGTCAAGATCGTCACCACCGGCGGCTCGCTGCAGGGCGTGCAGCAGATGGTGGCCGGCGGCGTCGACTTCGCCCAGCTCGACTCGGCGCCCCTGATCCAGGCCAACACCGACAACAACGTGGCGGTGCGCGGCGTGATGAACACGCTGGTGATCGACTGGGGCATCGGCGTGCTGCAGGACGGCCCGATCCAGTCCATCGCCGACTTCAAGGGCAAGAAGATCGGCGTGTTCAGCCTGGGCACGGGCGGCATGCCGCTGCTCAAGGGCTACTTGCGCGCCAACGGCATCGACCCGGACAAGGACGTGCAGATCGTCGCCACCGGCGCCGGCGCGCCCGCGCTGGAGGCGCTGCGCAGCGGCCGGGTGCAGGGCCTGATGTTCTGGGGCTCGGCGCTGGCGGGTTTCCGCAATGCCGGGCTCGACATGCGTGTGCTGTTCAACCCCGAATGGCGCAAGCTGCCCGGCTTCACCTTCGCCACGCTGCAGAAGACCATCGACGCCGACCCGGCCATGGTCGAGGCCATCGCCCGCGGCGCCGCCAAGGCCACGCTGTACGCCCAGACCAACCCGGACTGCGCGCGCCAGATCCACTGGAAGAACTTCCCCACCACCCGGCCCACGGGCGCCGACGAAGCGACGCTGGCGCGCTGGGACCTCGCGCTGCTGCGCGCCTCGCTCGATTCGATGCAGGCGGCCTTCGACATGAACGGCGGCAAGCACATCGGCGCCATGGATCCGGCCGCCTTCGGCCGCATGCAGGACTTCATGCAGAAGGAAGGCCTCATCAAGCGCACGCTGCCGCCCGCATCGATGCTGCACCTGCGGCCGGGCTTCAGCGAGGCGGTCAACCGCTTCGACCATGCCGCGGTCATCGCCGCCGCCA
>JAEZKX010000283.1 GCA_023436025.1 Pseudomonadota bacterium
CGCGCCGGCGGCGGCCGCCGAAGTGCGGCCGCTCAATCCCGCCCAGCGCTTCGAGCGGCGCTTCCTCCAGGTCACGGCCGCCAACCTGCGGCTGCAGGCCGAGGCATCGCAGCTGGCCGCGGCCCGCTCCGCGCATCCCGCGGTGAAGGACCTGGCGCAACTGATGCTGGCCCGCCAGAAGACCGCGCAGCCCGAGCTGCTGCACCTGCTGCAGGCGCGTGACATGGCCCTGCCGCTTCCGGCCAGCGACCACGGCAAGCTGCTGCGGCAGTTGGCCCGCGCCAACGGCGCCAGGTTCGACCGCCTCTACGTCGAGGGCATCGTGCTGCGCTCCTGCCAGGCCGACATCGCGAATTTCGAGAAGGCGGTGGCGCGGTCGCAAGACCCGGTGCTCAAGCGCTGGGTGGAGCGGCAGCTGCCGCTGTTGCGCATGCACCTGGCCAAGGCGGAGCGTGCGCTGCCCGGCGCCGCCCTGCGCGGCCACCGGGCCCTGTGATCAGCGCGGCGTCGGGCTGTAGCCGATGACGCGAAAGCGCCCGTCGGGCTCGCGCACCGTCGTCACCACTTCCTGCACCCGCTGCTTGTCGAACTTGCTGTCGAACATCACCGAGACGTACTGGCCTTGGGGCCGGCCCTGCAGCGTGGTGGTGTAGATCGCCTGCACCGGTTCGCGCTCCACCAGCGCGCCGAAGGGCTCGCGCACCTTGGGCACCGCGTCCATCCAGTTGCCCAGCGGCACGGCCTGGCGGAAGGCCTGGCCCGAGGTGTCCCAGGCCGTGCCCCAGTCGCGCCGGTCCAGCAGGGTGAGCCAGGCGTGCGCCGCCAGGCGGCCGGCGTTCTCGAACTCGGCGGTCGGCGAGGGCGCCGCGGGCGCCGTCGCCTTGGTGGCGGGGGCGGCGGCGGGCGCGGGGATGTTGCTGCGCGGCGCTTCGAAACGCGGCGCGGGTTGGGCCAGCGCGCCGGTGGCGGCGAGCAGGGCGGCCAGGCCGGCCAGGCGGAATGCGGGCTTCATCGGGTCGGGGAACTCCAGGGACTTGTCTGCCGGGCAGTCTAGCCGCAAGGCAGCCCCCGCACGCGCGGCGCGGGCCGGGGTACAAGCTTTTACCGCGCGTTCACATCCAGCAGCCGGCGCAGGAGGCGCGCGCCGGCCTGCCCCTGGTCCTCGTGGTTGGTGTTGAAGACCACGTGCACGCGGCGCACGCGCGTCGCCAGGTGCGTGATCTCCGGCACCATGGCCGCCAGTTCATCGGCGGCATACCGGTAGTCGAAGCGGCCCGAGGACGCGGCCATGCGCGTGCGGTTCCAGGTCGCCGCATTGCGGCCGTGCATCCGCACCAGTGCCAGCTGCGGATGCGTCACGTCCCACACGCAGGGCACGCTGTTGGCGAAGCCCTGCGGTGCGTCGACCACGGTGTGGACGGCGCCGAGGCGGCGCAGCAGCTCCAGCGTCGCATCCGCCTGGTCGCCGTCGAACCAGCTGCGGTGGCGGAACTCCACCGTGACGAGGTGGCCGGACATCCGTTGCACGCAGTCGGCCACGCGAGCGATGCCGGCGCCGTCGGGGCGCACCGCCGGCGCGAACTGGAAGTGCACGGCGCCCAGCTTGCCGGCGGCGCGCAGCGGCGCCAGGGCTTCGATGAAGCGCTGCCAGAGCGCATCGATCACCGGTCCCGGCAGGCTGTCCAGGGCGAGGCTGCGCGCCGGCGCCGGCCCCAGTGCCTGCCGCAGGTCCGCATCCAGCACCCCCGGGTCGGCATGGTGGCCGGTGAAGAGGCGGAAGGCCTTCACGTTGAAGGTGAAGGCCGGCGGGGTGCGTTCGGCCCACAGCTGCGCATTGCGCGCCGTCGGCAGCGCGTAGTAGCTGGAGTCCACCTCCACCAGCGGGAACTGGCTGGCGTAGAAGCGCAGGCGCTGCTCGGCGCTGCGGCAGCCCGGCGGATAGAAGCGGCCGCAGGCGATCAGCGTCGGGTCGGTCCAGGAAGCGCTGCCCACAGGATGTTGTCGGTCACTGGATTAATATACAGCCGCATGCAGTCCCCCGACCCCCTTGCCGCCCTCAACCCGCAGCAGCGCGCGGCCGCGACGCATGGCACCGGGGACACCGCCGGCGACACGCGGCCGCTGCTGGTGATCGCCGGCGCCGGCTCGGGCAAGACCAACACGCTCGCGCACCGCGTCGCCAACCTGATCCGGCATGGCGCCGACCCGCAGCGCATGATGCTGCTCACCTTCAGCCGCCGCGCCGCGCAGGAGATGGAGCGCCGCGTCGGTGGCGTGCTGCAGCAGGCCCTGGGTCGGCGCGGCGGGCACGCGCTGCCCAGCCTGCCGTGGAGCGGCACCTTCCACGGCCTGGGCGCGCGCCTGTTGCGCGAATATGCGCCGCGCATCGGGCTGGACGACAGCTTCACCATCCACGACCGCGGCGACGCCGAGGACCTGATGGGCATGGTGCGCCACGAGATCGGCCTGTCGGAGACGAAGAAGCGCTTCCCGCAGAAGGGCACCTGCCTGGGCATCTACTCGCGCGTGCTCAACACGCGCGAGCCGCTGGCGGCAGTGCTGCAGACGGTGTACCCGTGGTGCACGCAGTGGGAGGACGAACTCAAGAAGCTGTTCGGTGCCTATGTCGAGGCCAAGCAGCAGCAGAACGTGCTGGACTACGACGACCTGCTCGGTTTCTGGGCCGACATGATGGCCGAGCCCACGCTGGCGGCGGAGGTCGGCGCCCGCTTCGACCACGTGCTGGTCGACGAGTACCAGGACACCAACCGCCTGCAGTCGGAGATCCTGCTGGCCATGAAGCCCACGGGGCAGGGTATCACCGTGGTCGGCGACGATGCGCAGAGCATCTATTCCTTCCGCGGCGCCACGGTGCGCAACATCCTCGACTTCCCGCGCCAGTTCACGCAGGAGGCGCGCATCGTCACGCTGGAGCAGAACTACCGCAGCACCCAGCCTATCCTGGAGGCGAGCAACGCCGTCATCGCGCAGGCGCGGGAGCGCCATGCCAAGACCCTGTTCAGCGACAAGGCCGCGAGCCAGCGCGCGCAGCTGGTGCTGGTGCCGGATGAAGCGCAGCAGGCGCAGTGGGTGGCCGACGAGGTGCTGCGCCGGCGCGAGGCCGGGGCCACGCTCAAGAGCCAGGCCGTGCTGTTCCGCGCCAGCCACCACAGCGCCGCACTCGAGCTGGAGCTCGCCCGCCGCAACATCCCCTTCGTGAAGTTCGGCGGCCTCAAGTTCCTGGAAGCCGCGCATGTGAAGGACCTGCTGGCCGTGCTGCGCTTCGCGCAGAACCCGCGCAGCCGCATGGCCGGCTTCCGCGTGGTGCAGCTGGTGCCCGGCATCGGCGCGGCGACGGCCACCCGCCTGCTCGATGCGATGGCCGAGGCCGGCGATCCGCAACGGGCGCTGCAGGACTTCGCGCCGCCGGCGCAGGCGCAGCACGAATGGGCGCAGCTCACCGCCCTGTATGCCAGGCTGCACGACCAGGACCTGGCCTGGCCGGCCGACCTGGAGCTGGCCAAGGCCTGGTACCTGCCGCAGTTGGAGCGCCTGCACGAGGATGCCCAGGTGCGCAAGCTCGACCTGGAGCAGCTGGCGCGGCTGGCGGCCGGCTACGGCAGCCGCGAGCGCTTCCTCACCGAGCTCACGCTCGACCCGCCGGAAGCCACCAGCGACCAGAGCGGTCCGCCGTTGCGCGACGAGGACTACCTGGTCCTGTCCACCATCCACAGCGCCAAGGGGCAGGAGTGGAAGGCGGTGCATGTGCTCAACGTGGTCGACGGCTGCATCCCGAGCGACATGGCCACCGGCACCAGCGAGGAACTGGAGGAGGAGCGGCGCCTGCTCTACGTGGCGATGACGCGCGCCAAGGAGCACCTGCACCTGCTGGTGCCGCAGCGCTTCTACATCACGCAGCAGGCCGGCGGCGGCGACCGCCATGTCTATGCGGGCCGCACGCGTTTCATCGCCGAGTCCATGCTGCCGGTGTTCGAGCAGGTGTGCTGGCCACCGGCGCCGGCCGCGCTGCCGGCGGCGCTGCAGCCGCAGGC
>JAEZKX010000302.1 GCA_023436025.1 Pseudomonadota bacterium
GGCGCCGGCGCCGCTGGTGCAGGCCTTCGCGCAGGCCATCGGCAAGGTGGCGGCGCGCCCGCGCGGCGCCGCCTGAGGACTTACTTCGCCACCAGGCCCGCTTCGCGGATGATGGTGCCGTACTTGCGCACGTCGTCCTCCAGCCACTTCTGCGTGTCGCGGCTGCCCATGTAGGCGACCTGCACCTCCAGCTCCTCGAGCTTCTTGCGCACGACCGGGTCCTGCATGGTCTTCTGCAGCGCGGCCTCGAGCTTGGCCACCACCGCCAGCGGAGTACCCTTGGGCGCGGCGATGTTCACGAAGGCGTCGTTGCCGTCCATCTCGGGAAAGCCCTGCTGCCCGGTGGTCGGCACGTCCGGCAGCCACGGCAGGCGGTTCTTGCTCTGCACCGCCAGCACGCGCAGGTCCTTGCCCTGCAGGTTCTTCACCAGGGCCGTGTAGGGCAGCATGCAGGCCTGCACCGAGCCGTCGCGCACGCCGGTGAGCGCAGGCGCCAAGCCGTTGTAGGGCACGTGGGTCACGTCGTAGGCCTTGCCGGTCTTGGCCTGCACCGCGCGGCGGAACATCTCCAGCTGCAGGTGGTTGAGGCCGGCCGTTCCGGTGCTGCAGAAGCTGATGTCGACCGGCTTGGGATAGCTGCCCAGTTCGGCCAGGGTGCGCACCGGCAGCTTGGTGCTGCCGACGATCACCGACGGGTTGATCGCCACGGAGGCGACCGGCGCGAAGTGCTCCAGCCGCAGTTCCATGTTGGGCACCAGCAGGTGCAGGAAGCCGAAGGCCGAGCCCGAGGTGAAGAACAGCGTGTGGCCGTCCGGCTGCGCGGCGGCGACGGCGCGCGCGCCGACGGCGCTGCCCGCGCCCGGGCGGTTCAGGATCACCACCGTCTGGCCCAGTTCGTCCTTGAGCCGCTCGGCGATGATGCGCGCCGTCACGTCGAGGCCGCCGCCGGCGGCGAAGGGCACGACCAGGGTGACGGGCTTGGTGGGGAAGTCGGTGGAAGCGAACGTCTGCGGCGCGGCCGCGGCGACCGCGCCGGCCAGCAGGCCCTGGAGCAGGCGGCGGCGCAGGGAAGTTTTCGGTTGCATGGTTTGTCTCCTTGTGATTCGGTTCAGCGGGCCGGACGCGCGCCACCGATGGTGACGCGGGTCATGAAGCGGTCCTGCCCGGTGTAGTCGGGGATGGCGCGGTGCATGGTGCAGCGGTTGTCCCACACCAGCACCTGGTCCTTGCGCCAGCGCGCGCGGCAGGTGAAGTCGAAGCGCGCGCAGTGCTCGTACAGGTACTGCATGATGGGCGCGCTCTCCTCGTTGGTGTAGCCGTCGATGCGCTGCGAGTAGGTCTTGTTCAGGTAGAGGAATTTGCGGCCGCTGACCGGGTGGGTGCAGACCAGCGGGTGCACCATCTCGCGGTCGCCCAGTTCGACATCGAGGTCGGTCTTGGCGCCGGAGCTGTTGAACTTGCGCTTCTGCGCCAGGTAGGCCGAGCCGAAGATGCGGGTGGCGCTGTGCACGATGCTCAGGGTGTCGATGGTCGCCTTGAAGGCGGGCGACAGTGCCTCGTAGGCAGCGTACATGCTCAGGAAGCCGGTGTCGCCGCCGTAGGGCGGCACGTCCACCGCGCGCATCACCACCGCCAGCGGCGGCTGCTCCATGTAGGTGCTGTCGGCATGCCAGTTCTCGCCCACCACGCGGCCGGTGTCACTGGCCAGGCGGCGGATGATCTGCACTTCCGGGTAGCCGTCCACGTTGTGCAGCTGCGGCACGCGGATGACCTCGCCGAAATGGCGCGCAAAGGCCAGGTGCTGCTCGTGCGAGACCGGCTGGTCCGGCAACAGGATCACCTGGTGGTCGGCGAAGGCCTGGCCGATCTCGTCCCAGGTGTCCGCCGCCAGCGGCTGGCGCAGGTCGACGCCGAAGATCTCGGCGCCCAGCACGCCGGTGAGCGGCCGCACCTCGATGTGGCGGTAGGCGCGGGGATGCACCAGCTTCGGGTGGTTGTCGAAGGAGGACAGGCTCTGCATGGCGGTTTTCCTAGGAGACGGCGGCGGCCTGCGGCGGCCGTGCCGGGTCGATGATCTCGGGCGCCTGCTCCGGGGCCAGGCCCTCGGGCAGCACGGCCTGGGTGGCGCGCACGCGGAACAAGCGCGGCTCGCGCACGCCGGCGGGCACCTCGCCGGCGTCGGCGCAGCGGCCGGCCGCCTCGATCAGCGTGCGTCGCATGGCGACCACGGCGGTGTCGCTGCTGCCCAGGTGTTCGCGGGTGCGGTCGGCGATCGCGCCGGCGGTCTCGGCCACCATCGCGTCCTGCGCGCGGATGCCCTGGATGCCGGTGAAGGTGACGGTCTTCTGCTCCTGGCGGTCGATCAGGTAGTCGTTGTCCAGGCGCGCCACGGGGGTGGTCGTGCCGGGGATCACCTTGCGGTGCGAGTTCTCGCCGTTGCGCCAGGCCGCGAGTTCGTCGGCCTGCAGCGGGCCGTCGGGCCGCCAGGTGACGCAGATCACCCAGCAGCGCTCGTCGTTCATGGGGATCCACATGCGCACCAGCTGCGCGTCGCCGGGGCGCGGCGGGATCATGGTGAAGAACGGCAGCAGGAACTGGTTGAGGCGCCAGTAGCGCTTGTCGCCGTCGACGCGGCGGCCGTTGCAGGCCATGAACCCGGTCGGCGTGGGCAGGATCTTCCAGGCCGGCGCCGTGTCCTCCTTGAAGTACTTGCCGGTCAGCGCCTGGTTGTCGGCGCTGGTTTCGCTCACCAGGCGGTGCAGGAAGCCGACGTGCGCGCTGTCGAGCTCGCCTTCCATGGCCTGCGCGTAGTTGCACTCCTGGTGCCAGCGCGAGGCATACACCTGCTCGCCGGGCACCTCGAGGAACTCGAAGCCGGGCAGTCCCGGCGGGGTGGCGGCATCGCCCATGTAGACCCACAGCAGGTTGCCGGCCACGCGCGCCGGATAGGCGCGGGCCTTGATGTTGTGGCGCATGCGGCTGGTCGAAGGCTCGGTGGGCATCTCCATGCAGTTGCCGGCCACGTCGAACTTCCAGCCGTGGTAGACGCAGCGGATGCCGCCCTCTTCGTTGCGGCCGAAGAACAGGCTGGCCCCGCGGTGCGGGCAGTTCTCCTCCAGCACGCCGACCTGGCCGGCGCTGTCGCGGAACACCACCAGGCGTTCGCCCAGCAGCTGCAGCCGCACCGGCGGCTCGTCGGCGGCCGGGATTTCGGCGGCGGTCATCGCGGGGGTCCAGAACGATCGCATGAACTTGCCCATGGGCGTTCCTGGACCGGACTGCGTGAGGATGGCGTTCTTCTCGTGGCTGAGCATCGGCTGTCTCCGGGTTTCGGGACAGTCTAGGACCGAATCCGATCGTTGATCCAGATCAATACAATCGCATTCCGCGATGGCGTCGAAACCCGCAATGACAGGCAACCTGAACCTGCAGGCCATGAAGATCTTCCTGGCCGTGCACGACCTGCGCAGCGTGGGCGCGGCGGCGCGCACGCTGGGCATGAGCCAGTCGGGCCTGAGCAGCGTGCTGGCCAGGCTGCGGCGCGACCTGGGCGACACCCTGTTCGTCAGCACCTCGGCCGGCATGCAGCCCACCAGCCGCGCCAAGGAGCTGGCCGCGCCCATGCGCGAGGCCGTGCAGGTGATCGAGCAGCGCATCCTGGCCAGGGCCGGGTTCGACCCGGCCACCGACGCGCGCGAGTTCCGCATCGCCCTCTCGGACACCGCCGAAGCCATGTTCATGCCGCGCGCGCTCAACGCGGTGGTGCGCTCCGCGCCGCGGGTGCGGCTGCGCTCGGTGAGCATGCCGCAGCCGCAGCTGCAGCGGGCACTTTCCGAAGGCCAGGTCGACCTGGCCATCGGCTACCTGCCGGACCTGCAGGCCAGCGAATTCGTGCGTCGGCGCATCGGCCAGCACGGCTTCGTCTGCATCTGCAGCTCGGCCAACCGCCACCTGCTGCGCGACTTCAGCCTGAAGAAGTACACCGAGGCGCGGCACGTGGTGTTCGACGCGCCGACGCGCACCCAGGGCCTGCTGGAGGCCTACCTGGAAAAGCGCGGCATCCACCGCGACGTGGCCCTGGCCACGCCGCACTTCATGAGCCTGCCGGAAATCATCGCGGGCACCGAGCTGGTCGCCACGGTGCCCGATGCCATTGCCGAGAGCTTCGCCGAACTGAAGCGGGTGGCCCGGCTCGACCTGCCCTTCCGCTCGCCGGTGTTCGACGCCCACGTGCACTGGAGCAAGAGCGTCAACGCCGACCCGGCCAACCGCTGGCTGCGTGGCGTGCTGTTCGAGGCCTTCGCGGCCAGGCGGGGCTGAGCGGGCGCCGCAGCCTCCGGCATGCGCCGAACAGCGTATCGCGTTCGTATGGTCTTTCTGTAAAGCTTCACGCCTCGTCACCATCCGAGGGGGAGTTTCTTTGTTTTCGCTTCTTTCTTTTCGTGCCGTCGCGGCGTCCACGGCACTCGTGAGCGGCTGCGCCGCGGCGCAACAAGGCATGCTGACGGAAGTCCGGGTCCCCGGCACCCGCGCCGACCTGCAAGGCCTTGCCGACAGCGCAAGCGAAGGCATCGTGACCTCGAAGCAGCTGCGCACCCGGCCCCTGCTGCGCCCCGGCGACCTGGTCGAAGCGGTACCGGGGCTGGTGGCCACGCAGCATGCAGGCGAGGGCAAGGCCAACCAGTACTTCCTGCGCGGTTTCAACCTGGACCACGGCACCGATTTCGCCACCTTCGTCGACGGCATGCCAGTCAACCTCCCGACCCACGGCCACGGCCAGGGCTACACCGACCTCAACTTCCTGATCCCCGAGCTGGTCGAGTCGGTGCAGTACCGCAAGGGCCCCTACTACGCACAGGAAGGCGACTTCGCCTCGGTGGGCAGCGCCAGGCTGCGCACCGTGCGCCGGCTCGATGCACCGTTCGGCCTGCTGCAGGCCGGCGAAGGCCGCTACCGCCGCGTGGTGGCGGCCGGGACGTTCGGCGTGGGCCCGGGCGACCTGCTGCTGGCGGCCGAGCGTAGCGGCGATGACGGCCCCTGGCAGGTGGCGCAGGACCTGCGCAAGACCAGCGTGGTGACGAGGTATGCCGCCGGCACTGCCGCCAACGGCTGGAGCCTCGGCGTGAACCACTACGAGGCCCGCTGGACCTCCACCGACCAGGTCCCGCAGCGCGCAGTGGACAGCGGCGCGCTCGGCCGCTTCGACTCGCTCGACCCGACCACGGGCGGCCGCACGCGGCGCACGGCGCTCACCGCCGAATGGGACGCGCAAGGCCGCGCCGGCACCTCGCACGTCAACGCCTGGCTGCTGCGCTACGCCTTCGACCTGTTCTCCAACTTCACCTACGCCACGCGCGACTGCGAGGCGGCGCCGCTGCCGCCGGGGTGCAACGCCAGCACGCAGCTGGACCAGTTCGAGCAGGTCGACCGCCGCCGGGCCTACGGCCTGTCCGCCGCGCACACGGTGCCCGGCCGCATCGCCGGACGCGAAGCGAGCTGGAGCATCGGCACCGACCTGCGCCGCGACAACATCCGGGAGGTCGGGCTTCACGACACCCAGGCGCGCATGCGGCTGGCGACGGTGCGTAGCGACCGCGTGCGTGTCGATGCCGCGGCGCTCTGGGCCCAGGCCGAAGTCCAATTTGCGCCGGGATGGCGCGGCACCGCTGGCCTGCGCTGGGACCACCGCGCAGTGCGCGTCGACAGCTCGGTGGCTGCCAACAGCGGCTCGGCGCGCGACGGGCTGGCCAGTCCCAAGGCGTCGCTCGTCTATTCACCCACCGCCACCATGGATCTCTACGCCAACTGGGGGCGCGGGCTGCACAGCAACGATGCACGCGGTGCCACCATCCGCGTCGACCCACGCGACGGCACGACGCCGGTCGACCGCGCGGTGCTGCTAGTGCCCTCCACCGGCTACGAGGTCGGCGCGCGGCAGCAGTGGAGCCGCGGCCTGGCCACGACCGTCGCACTGTGGCGACTGGACCTGGCGTCGGAACTGCTGTTCGTCGGCGATGCCGGCACCACCGAGGCCTCGCGCCCGTCGCGGCGCCAGGGCGTGGAGTTCAGCGCCACCTGGCGGCCGGCGCCGGGGTGGGACCTCGACGCGGACGTTTCGCTGTCGCGGGCGCGCTTCCGTGACGCCGACCCAGCCGGGAAGCGCGTGCCGGGCGCGCTTGAGCGCGTCGTCTCGCTGGGCGCGACCTGGATCGACGGGCCATGGACGCTGGGTGCACGGGTGCGGCATTTCGGCGACGCCGCGCTCATCGAGGACAACAGTCTGCGCTCGGGCAGCAGCACACTGGTGAACGTGCGGGCCGGCTACCGCATCCATCCGCGCGCGGAACTGGCGGTGGACGTGTTCAACCTGTTCGACCGCACGGCCAGCGACATCCGCTATGCCTACGCCTCGCGCCTGCCCGGCGAGCCGCCCTTCGCCGAGGGGACCACGCCGGCCACCGTGCATTTCCATCCTGCCCTGCCGCGCACCGTGCGCGTGGGGCTCAAGTTGTTCTTCTGAAGGGGCGCCGCCTTCCCGGCGACCGCAACGAAGAAGGCCCGTCGGGCGAGCGGGCCCGGTCTCGTCGCAGCTTGACCCTCACGCGCCGGTGCCGGCGCGCGAGGTCGGTGCCGCCCCAAGCGGCCGCCCACCGGGGCCGCCGCTGAAGGTCTGCCACTGCTGCGGCTCGACCTCGCCCACGCCGGGGCGGCTGTAGTCGCACACGCCCTGCGGGAAGGCGGCCTGCATGCGCGTCCACTGGGCGTCGGTGAAGGCCACCGCGTAGTCCAGGCGGCGCAGCGGCTTGAGCTGGCACTTCATGATGTCGCTGGTCAGGTCCTCGCCCGCGGCCACCCGCGTGTCGCGCCACACCGGCCACTCGGCATCGGTCGGCGTGTAAAGCGCGGCGGCGCCGGCACCCACGATGGTGGAGGCCTGGCTCGGATCGGCCCCGGTGTTGCACACATTGGGGTCGGTGCTCCAGCCGGCCGCGGCACGCCAGCACTTGTCGACGGCGTCGGCCGGCCTGTTGGCGACGATCTTGGCGCGCAGCGGCCGGTCGGAGCGGTCGGCTTCCACCGCCGTCAGCCAGGCGTTCAGGGTGTCGAAGCGCATGGCGGCGTAGTCGGGCGGGTTGCCCTTGCGGCGGAAGATCACGTGGTTGTCGGCATCGCCCCAGTGCGCAAGGATGCGGTTGCGGATCACCCAGGTGCGGAAGTCGTAGTGCTCCTCCACGATGTTGAACATCACGTCGGCGATGATCGCGACCTCGCCCAGGCCCTTGCCGTGCGGAACGCGCCCCGACGCATGGGTCAGTTCGGCGGCGCCGGCATCGGCCTGCATGCGCCCCGCCTGCCAGCGGCCGTTGATGTCGTAGCCGCCGATCGCCTCGTTGAGCTTGAGGAACTGCTCCACCGTGATCTGGCCGGCCTGCAGCGCGCGCAGGCCGTACTGGATGCCGACGTTGTCGTGCGGCGACTTCGCGTAGCCGGTCTGGTCGCGCGGGCCGAAGATGGCGATGTTGAAGTCCTGCAGCGTGCAGCGGATGCCGGTCGGGTTGGCCGCGGACCAGCGGTTGGGATGCGTGCCGCAGCCCTGTCCGCCCACCTCGGGGTCCATGTAGAAGGCGGTGCGGCTGGCCATGTTGACGTTGGCCGGGCCTTCGCAGACCTCGTGGTAGCGGTGGCCGGCGATGTTGGCGCGGTCCATCATGGTGTAGGTCTCGCCGCCGGCGCCGCCGTCGTAGTAGCGCTTGAGCAGGCCGCAATCGGCGAACTCGCGCCCGGTGGTCCAGGTGTCCTGCCAGCCGTCGGCGGGCAGGATGCCCTGCAGCAGGCCGGGATAGTTGGACGCATGCAGGTGCTGCTGGTGGGCGCCGCCCGAGCTGCCGTCCGCCGTGGTGAAGCGGATCTCGCCATAGGTTTCGGTGATGTGCTCCTTGAGCATCATCACGGTCTCGGCGGAGGTCACGTCGTTGCAGTGCGAGCCGTAGTTGGTCATCTCCGACGAGGCCACCATGAAGCCGCGGCGCAGCGCGTTGTGGTCCATCACGCTGCCGGGCGCCACCTGCGTGCGGCCGAACTCGCAGCCCGAGCCGAACTTCCAGTGCAGCTTGCCGTTCCACGAATCGGGGCGCGCGTACGGGGTCCAGCCGCGCACCGGGTCGGCCGGGTTGGCCAGGTAGGCGATGTCGTACTTGCCGCGGTTGGCCACGCCACGCTCGATGCGCACGATGTAGGGCACCGTCTTGCCCTCGTCGGTGGTGGTCGTGGCGACGAGGTTGGCCGCCGGCGGATTGGCCGGATCGTAGGTGGCGAAGGTGTCGGACAGCGTGCGGTACTGGTAGCGGTACACCGGCGCCGCGATGTTGCACTGGTCGTCGACCGGATCGCCCAGGTCGGGGTTGTTGGCCGTGGGCGCGGCGACCTTGGTCGTGCACTCCCACTGGTCCAGCTGCGGCCCGGAGAACACCGGCCCGCCCTTGGGATGGTTGCGGATCACGAGGTGCGCGCTGGCGCCGTTGGGGGCCTCGGCCACCAGCCGGTTGTCGCCGTCCACCAGGCCTTCGACCAGCCCCATGGTGCGGCCGTTGGCGCGCACCGCGAAGGCGCTGCTCACATCCTGGCCGTTGAGCAACATCTTCACCGCGCCTGGCGCGGTCGACGAGCCCGGCGGGATGGTCATCTCCACCAGCGCCTGGCCGCCGGACACCAGGTCGGCGCGGTTGCCCAGGACCGAGAGTTGCACGGCGGGGTCCGCGGGCGCAGGGGCGGGAGCCACCGGCAGGTCCCTGCCGCCTCCACCGCCGCCGCAGCCCGCGAGCAACGCGGTGAATGCCGCACTGGCCAGTGCGATCGAAGCCTTCTTCATCTTGCTGTCTCCTTCCGTTGGGGGTCTGCCCGGATGCGGCGGCGATAGTAGGATCGCGATTGATTCGCTGCATCGCATTTTTTCGATGGAGTGATCGAAGATGCAGATCACCGACCTGAACCTCTCCACGCGCCAGGTGCGGGCCTTCCTGGCCCTGGCCGAACAGAAGAACTTCACCCGCGCAGCCCAGCAGTGCCACCTGTCGCAATCGGCGTTCAGCGCGCTCATCCGCACGCTGGAGGACGCCATCGGCATCCGCCTGTTCGACCGCAACACGCGCAACGTCGAACTCACCGCCGAAGGCCGCCTGTTCCTGGGCGGCGCCTCGCGGCTGATGGACGACCTGCAATCGGCGCTGCAGGACCTCGGCGAGCATGCGGCCAGGCGGCGCGGCCGCGCCTCCATCGCCGCCCTGCCCTCCATCGCCGCCGGCTGGCTGCCCGACATCCTGGCCAAGTTCCGCGAGCGCTATCCCGGCATCGAGCTGGCCGTGGCCGACGTGCTGTCGGACAGCTGCGTCGAGTCGGTGCGCAGCGGCCGGGCCGACTTCTCGCTGGCCCCCGTGAAGGCGGCGGGCCCGGAGTTGCAGACGGAGCTGTTCTGCGAGGACGGCTTCCACCTGGTGTGCCGGCGCGACAACCCGCTGGCGCGCCGCCGCAAGCTCGAACTGGCAGACCTGGCCGGCGAGCCCTTCATCCACCTCTCGCGCAGCAGCAGCGTGCGCCAGCACGTCGAAGCCGCCATCCACCCCGCGCGCATGACCAACGTGATGGAACTCGACCAGCTCAGCACGGTCGCAGGCATGGTGCGCGCGGGCCTGGGCGTGTCGGTGGTGCCGACGCTGACGCTGTTCCACTTCATGAGCCCCGAGCTGGTGACCCGGCCCATCGAGGCGCCGGGCCTGCGGCGCCAGATCTTCGTGATCTTCCGCAGCGACCGCAGCCCGTCGGTGGCGGCGCGCACCCTGCTCGATTTCCTGCTCGAGCACCGGCCCTCCGACCGCAAGCTCCTGAAGACTTCGGTACGCAGGCGCTAAGGGTTTTCCCACGGCATTGATCGGCGGTTTCGCTGAGTCGAGCCAAACAATCCATTTCTCCGTGAGGCGGCGCGCGCCTAACCTGCGCATCTTTCCGCGCGGAACGCGAGCGCGGTGGCAACAGGACCGAGGATGAGACGAAACGGAGAGCAGCCCGCGCTGCTGCGCATCGGCTGCGGCGCCGGCTTTTCCGGCGACCGGTGGGACGCCGGCGCGCCGGTGGTGCAGACGCTGGCCGAGGCCGGCGGGCCCGCTGTGATGATCTACGAGACGCTGGCCGAGCGCACGCTGGCGCTGGCCCAGCTGCGCCGGCGCGCCGATCCCACGCAGGGCTTCGAGCCGACCCTGGCGCGCTTCCTGCGTCCGGTGCTGGCCACCTGCGTCGAGGCCGGCATTCCCATCGTCGGCAATTTCGGCGCCGCCCATCCGGCCGGCGCGGCGGCCTGCATCCAGGCGCTTGCGCGCGAGTTCCGCCTGCCGCCGCTGCGGGTGGCGGTGGTGCACGGGGACGACCTGCTGGCCACGCTGCAGCCGCAGCGACTGCGCGAGCTGCTGCCCGCGGCCTTGCGCGACACGCCGCTGGTCAGCGCCAACGTCTACCTGGGCGCGCGCCAGATCGCCGATGCCCTGGCCGCCGGCGCGCAGGTGGTGGTCACCGGCCGGGTCGCCGATCCGTCGCTGGCGCTGGGGCCGCTGCTCGCGCACTTCGGCTGGCGCGACGACGACTGGGGGCGTCTGGCCGCCGGCACCATGGCCGGCCACCTGCTCGAATGCGGCGCCCAGGTCACCGGCGGCTACTTCGCCGACCCGGGCCGCAAGGACGTGCCGGGACTCGCCGACGTCGGCTACCCCATCGCCGAGGTGCAGGACGACGGCCGCTTCGTCGTCACCAAGGCGGCGGGCACCGGCGGCTGCGTCACGCGGCAGACGGTCACCGAGCAGCTGCTCTACGAGATCCACGACCCCGCGGCCTACCTCACGCCCGACGTGGTGGCCGACATCTCCCACTGCATCGTGGAGGAGGTCGGCGCGAACCGGGTGGAGGTGACCGGCATCCGCGGCCACGCGCGCCCGGCCACCCTGAAGGCCACCGTCTGCTACGACGGCGGCTGGCTGGCCGAGGGCGAGATCTCGTACGCCGGCCCCAACGCCGGCGCGCGTGCGCGGCTGGCCGGCGACATCGTCGCGCAGCGCGTGCAGCGCCGCTTCCCGGACATCCGGGTGCGGCAGGACCTGGTGGGCATCGCCAGCG
>JAEZKX010000317.1 GCA_023436025.1 Pseudomonadota bacterium
TGCATCACCAGGTCGGCCGAGAAGCCCAGGCAGGCCAGGTCCTTCAGCTCGTCACGGGTCATCGGACCGGTGGTGTCCTGGGAACCGACCGAGGTCATCTTCGGCTCGCAGTAGGTGCCCGGGCGCATGCCCTGCCCTTCCGGCAGACCGCAGGCGCGGCCGACCATCTTCTGCGCCAGGGAGAAACCCTTGCCGGTGTCGGCCGGCTTCACCGGCAGGCGGAACAGCGTGGTCGCCGGCAGGCCCAGCGATTCGCGCGCCTTGGCGGTCAGGCCGCGGCCGATGATCAGCGGGATGCGGCCGCCGGCGCGCACCTCGTCGAACAGCACCTCGCTCTTGACCTGGAACTCGGCGATCACCTCGCCGTTCTTCAGCGCCTTGCCCTCGTACGGACGCAGCTCGACCACGTCGCCGTGGTGCATCTGCGACACGTCCAGCTCGATCGGCAGGGCACCGGCGTCTTCCATGGTGTTGTAGAAGATCGGGGCGATCTTGCCGCCCAGGCACACGCCTCCGGCGCGCTTGTTCGGGATGAACGGGATGTCGTCGCCGGTCCACCACAGCACCGAGTTGGTGGCGGACTTGCGCGAGGAGCCGGTGCCGACCACGTCGCCGACGTAGGCGACCAGGTGACCCTTCTCCTTCAGGCCCAGGATTTCCTGGATCGGACCACGCTTGCCGTCTTCTTCCGGCACGAACGGGGCATCGGGACGCTTGTTCTTCAGCATCGCCAGCGCGTGCATCGGGATGTCCGGGCGGGTGGTGGCGTCCGGGGCCGGCGACAGGTCGTCGGTATTGGTTTCGCCCGGCACCTTGAACACGGTGACGGTCAGGCTCTGCGGCACTTCCGGCTTGGAGGTGAACCACTCGGCATCGGCCCAGCTCTGCAGCACGGCCTTGGCGTGGGCGTTGCCGGCCTTGGCCTTTTCTTCCACGTCGTGGAAGGCGTCGAACACGAGCAGGGTCTTCTTCAGGCCTTCGGCGGCGATGGCGCCCACGACCGCATCGTCGAGCAGCTCGATCAGCGGCGCGACGTTGTAGCCGCCCAGCATGGTGCCCAGCAGTTCGGTGGCGCGCTCGCGGCTGATCAGCGGCGTCGCCTCGGTGCCGAAGGCCAGCGCAGCCAGGTACGAGGCCTTCACCTTTGCGGCATCGTCCACGCCGGCCGGCACGCGATTGGTGATCAGGTCGACCAGGAAGGCTTCCTCGCCCGCCGGCGGCGCCTTGATCAGTTCGATGACCTCGGCGGTCTGCTGCGCGCTCAGCGGCAGCGGCGGGATGCCCAGCGCAGCGCGCTCGGCGACGTGGTGGCGATAGGCTTCCAACATCGGGGTTTCTCCAGAAAAAACGGTCACAAACAGGTTCAGGCCTTGGGCACGATCAGCTTCAGGCCCTTGAAATAGTCGCGATGGAACGTGGTGTCGAAGGTGATCAGGCCGTCGCACTGCAACAGCGCATGCGCGCCCACCAGGAAGTCCGCGATCGGCCGCGGTGCGCCGCCGCGTTGCCGGTGGCGACGTTCCATCTCGCCGGCACGCAGGGCCGACTTGGCCTCCAGCGCACTGAAATGCACGCCCATCTCCTCCAGCGCGGCCATCGCCTCGGCGCCGTTGCGCAGCGATGCGCACAGCTGCGCCAGCGCGGTGCCGCACAGCACCACGCGCCCGCTGCCCAGCGCCTGGCGCAGACTCGCTTCGACCGCGTCGGCACGCGGTCCGTCGGTCAGCAGCTCCACCAGGACGGGGGCATCAACGGCGATCATTCGCCGGCCTTCTCGCCCGGGGCGTCGAGCGCGAACTTGCCACGCACGCGGGAGATGGCGTCGTCCACGCTCTTGCGCAGCACGATGCGGCTGCCCTCGAGCTCGACCTTGAGCACGCTGCCCTTGGTCAGGCCCAGCGCGTCGCGCACGGCCTTGGGCAGGGTGATCTGCCCGCGCTCTGCAACGGTGGCTTCCATGGCGGCTCCCATGAACGGAACGGTATGGATGAATTATACATACTTCCGGCTCCGTACCGGATAACACATACTGACCGCCACCGGGTCCACCGTCGCGGCGCCCATGCCACCCGACCGCGTAGACTCGATCCCCCTGAAGCCCACAGCCACAGGAGTGCAGCGCGCCATGGCCGACACCTTTTCCACCCGCGACCGGCTCGAGGTCGGAGGCACCGCCTACACCTACGCGAGCCTGCCCGCCCTGGCCGAGCGCCTCGGCCCCGGCTTCGGGGGGCTGGCCCGCCTGCCCTACTCGATGAAGATCCTGCTGGAGAACCTCCTGCGCCACGAGGACGGGGTCACCGTGCTGCCAGCGCATATCCAGGCGGTGGCGAACTGGGACCCGACCGCCGTGCCGGACACGGAGATCGCCTTCATGCCCGCCCGCGTGGTCCTCCAGGACTTCACCGGCGTGCCCTGCGTGGTCGACCTGGCCGCCATGCGCGATGCGGTGGTCAAGCTTGGCGGCCGCCCTGAACAGATCAATCCGCAGATTCCATCGGAACTGGTGATCGACCATTCGGTACAGGTGGACGTATTTGGCCGGCCCGATGCACTCGACCTCAACGGCAAGATCGAATTCCAGCGCAACCAGGAGCGCTATGGCTTCCTGCGCTGGGGACAGAAGGCCTTTGACAACTTCAAGGTGGTGCCGCCCAACACGGGCATCGTGCACCAGGTGAACCTGGAGCACCTGGCCCGGGTCGTGATGACCGGTGAGCAGGACGGCGTGGCCATCGCCTATCCCGACACGGTGTTCGGCACCGACAGCCACACCACGATGATCAACGGCATCGGCGTGCTGGGCTGGGGCGTGGGTGGCATCGAGGCCGAGGCGGCCATGCTCGGCCAGCCGTCGTCGATGCTGATTCCGCAAGTGGTCGGCTTCAAGCTGACTGGCAAGCTGCCGGAGGGGGCAACGGCGACCGACCTGGTGCTGACCGTCACCCAGATGCTGCGCGCCCATGGCGTGGTCGGCAAGTTCGTCGAGTTCTACGGCGACGGGCTGCAGCACCTGCCACTGGCCGACCGCGCGACGATCGGCAACATGGCGCCGGAGTACGGCGCCACCTGCGGCATCTTCCCGATCGACGCCGAATCACTGAACTACCTGCGCCTGTCCGGCCGCGGCGAGGACCAGATCGCCCTGGTCGAGGCGTACGCCAGGGCCCAGGGCCTGTGGCACGAGCCGGGCAGCCCTCATGCCAGCTACAGCAGCACGCTCGAACTGGACATGGCCACCGTCAAGCCCTCGCTGGCCGGCCCCAAGCGTCCACAGGACCGCGTGCTGCTGCAGGAGGTCAAGACCAACTACCGCGAGAGCCTGGCGCCGTTCGCCACCGCGCGCGAGCGCCGCATCCCGCTGGCGACGAGCGATGCCTCGGCCGCGGCCGCACCCGTCCCGTCCAGCCGCGGCGTTGCCGAGGTCGAGATCGAGGGGCGCAAGGTGCAGCTGAAGGATGGCGCGGTAGTCATCGCCGCCATCACCTCCTGCACCAACACCTCCAACCCGGCAGTGATGCTGGCCGCCGGCCTGCTGGCGCAGAAGGCCGCCGCGCGCGGACTCACCCGCCAACCCTGGGTCAAGACGTCGCTCGGTCCGGGCTCGCTGGTGGTTACCGACTACCTGCGCAAGGCCGGCCTGCTGGAGGAGCTGGAAAAGATCGGCTTCTATCTGGTGGGTTATGGCTGCACCACCTGCATCGGCAATTCCGGCCCGCTGCCGGCGCCGATCAGCAAGGCCGTGCAGGCCGGTGACCTCGTCGCCGCCTCGGTGCTGTCGGGCAACCGCAACTTCGAGGGCCGCGTGAACCCGGACGTCAAGGCGAACTTCCTCGCCTCGCCGCCGCTGGTGGTGGCCTATGCGCTGGC
>JAEZKX010000339.1 GCA_023436025.1 Pseudomonadota bacterium
GCGCGCGCCGTCGCGGCGGCCTCCGCCGAGCGCGCGGGCGCCGGCACGGACGCCGCATTGCAGCGCCTGGTGGGCGACTCCGCCGCCATGCGCCAGGTGAAGGAGCGCATCACCAAGGTGGCGCGCAGCATGGCGCCGGTGCTGGTGCGCGGCGAATCCGGCACTGGCAAGGAGCTGGTGGCGCGCGCCATCCACGCCTGCAGCCACCGCGCCGAGGGACCGTTCATCGCGGTCAACTGCAGCGCCATCCCCGAGACCCTGCTGGAGGCCGAATTCTTCGGCGCCAAGAAGGGCTCCTACACCGGCGCCAGCGCCGACCGCGAGGGCTATTTCCAGGCCGCGCGCGGCGGCACGCTGTTCCTCGACGAGATCGGCGACCTGCCGCTGCCCATGCAGTCCAAGCTGCTGCGCGCCATCCAGGAGCGCCAGGTCCGCCCGCTCGGCTCCACCCAGGAAGAAGCGGTGGACGTGCGCATCGTCAGCGCCACCCACAAGGACCTGGCCGCCGACGTGCAGGCCAACCGCTTCCGGCAGGACCTGTTCTACCGCCTCAACGTCATCGAGATCCTGGTGCCGCCGCTGCGCGAGCGGCGCGAGGACCTGCCGGCCCTGTGCGAGGCCCTGCTGGCGCGCATCGCGCTGGAATCGGGCATGCCGGCGCCGCAGCTGTCCGCCCAGGTGCTGCAGCAGTTGCAGGCGCATCCGCTGCCAGGCAACGTGCGCGAACTCGAGAACCTGCTGCACCGCGCGCTGGCCTTGTCCGACGGCAGTTGCCTGCAAGTGGACTTCGCGCCGTCGACCGCCGTGCCGCCCGCGGCCGAGGCGGCTTTCGCACCGGCGACGCCTGCGGCGGCGGTGGCCGCACCCGTGGTGCCCAGCGACCTGCAGGCCTACCTCGACCAGCAGGAGCGCGAGATCCTGGTCAAGGCACTGAAGGAAACCAACTTCAACCGCACGGCGGCGGCGCAGAGGCTGGGGCTGTCGCTGCGGCAGATCCGCTACCGCATCGCCCGCCTGCAGATCGCCACGCCGGGCAGCGAAGAAGCGGATGACGGCAACCTCGCCTGACGGCCTGTTCGACGGCGGCTGGTACCGCTTCGCGCGCCGCCTCGATTCGCCCAACTTCGGTCCGCGGCCCGCCGGCGCCTGCATCGACCTGCTCGTGATCCACTCGATCAGCCTGCCGCCAGGGGTCTATGGTGGTGACGAAGTGCAAAGATTGTTTACCAATTCCCTGGACTGGGATGCCCATGCCTATTTTCAAGGCATCCGGGGCATGCAGGTCTCGGCGCACTTCTACATCCGCCGCGACGGCGCCCTCTGGCAGTTCGTGAGCTGCGACGAACGCGCCTGGCACGCCGGGCCCTCGCAGTGGCGCGGCCGCAGCGGCTGCAACGACGACTCCATCGGCATCGAGCTCGAAGGGCTGGAGGGCGAGACCTTCGAGCCGGCCCAGTACGAGGCTCTCTCCGTCCTGGCTGCCGCCCTGGCGCAGCGCTATCCGATCCGCCACGTGGCGGGGCACGAGCACATCGCGCCGGGACGCAAGAACGACCCCGGCCCCGGCTTCGACTGGGCGGCGCTGCGGCGCGACCTGGGCTGGCCGCGGGAGTGGTTTCCCACAGGCAGCTGATCCGCTGGCCGTCCAGCAGCCATGCCGCCCGGGGTGCGCCCGGTGGTCGCGGCCGGGCCGCGCACTGCACAGGCCGGTCACATTTTTTCCACAGGGTTGTTCACCTGCAACTCCGTGACAACCACTACCTATAGTGGATTGAATTGCCTTTAGCCCCCATATATAGTGGGTCGCGCCTCGCAGAGCGGCTAAACTCGCCGGCCCGGAAAGAACAACTGCAGCAAGGAAGAATCGCATGCAACCTGCCCTGAGCACTCCCACCGCTTCCGCCGCCGGCGCCGTCGGCGCGAGCACGGTGCCCTCTTCCGCCGGCACGGCCGCCGCGCCGCTTGCCCACTACCAGATCATCCGCCGCAACGGCGCCGTCGTCCCCTTCGAGCCGAACAAGATCGCCATCGCCATGATGAAGGCCTTCCTGGCCGTCCATGGCACGCAAGGCGCGGCCTCCGCCAGCGTGCGCGAGACCGTCGACCAGCTGACCCAGTCCGTCATGAAGGCATTGGTGCGCTCGCGTCCGGGCGGCGGCACCTTCCACATCGAGGACATCCAGGACGCCGTCGAGCTCGGCCTGATGCGCAGCGGCCACCACGAGGTCGCGCGCGCCTACGTGCTGTACCGCGAGCGCCGCGCGCAGGAGCGCGCCCGCCAGTCGCAGGACCAGGCGCCGGCGGCGGCGCCGCAGTTCCACGTCCTCGACGGCGGCCAGCGCGTGCCCCTCGACACCGGCGCGCTGCAGGCGCTGATCGTCGCGGCATGCGAAGGCCTGGGCGCGGACGTCCGGCCCGAGCCCATCGTGGCCGAGACGCAGCGCAACCTGTACGACGGCGTGCCGCTTGACGAGGTCTACAAGGCCTCCATCCTGGCTGCCCGCACGCTGATCGAGAAGGAGCCCGACTACACCTTCGTCACCGCCCGCCTGCTGCTGCACACGATCTTCAAGGAAGTCGTCGGCCGCGAAGTGCCCCAGGCCGAACGCGCCGAGGCCTATGCCGACAGCTTCCCGCTGTTCATCAAGAAGGGCGTCGAGAACGACCTGCTCGACGAGCGGCTGCTGCAGTACGACCTGAAGCGCCTGGGCGCGGCCCTGAAGGCCGAGCGCGACCTGAAGTTCGACTACCTGGGCCTGCAGACCCTGTACGACCGCTACTTCCTGCACGTGCGCAAGTCGCGCATCGAGCTGCCGCAGGCCTTCTTCATGCGCGTGGCCATGGGCCTGGCGCTCAACGAGATCGACCGCGAAGCCCGCGCCATCGAGTTCTACGAGGTGCTGTCGAGCTTCGACTTCATGTCGTCCACGCCGACCCTGTTCAACAGCGGCTCGCTGCGCTCGCAGCTGTCGTCGTGCTACCTGACCACGGTGCCCGACGACCTGGACGGCATCTACGAGTCGATCAAGGAAAACGCCCTGCTGTCCAAGTTCGCCGGCGGCCTGGGCAACGACTGGACGCGCGTGCGCGCCCTGGGCTCCCACATCAAGGGCACCAACGGCGAGTCGCAGGGCGTGGTGCCCTTCCTGAAGGTGGTCAACGACACCGCCGTGGCCGTCAACCAGGGCGGCAAGCGCAAGGGCGCGGTCTGCGCCTACCTGGAGACCTGGCACCTGGACGTCGAGGAATTCCTGGAGCTGCGCAAGAACACCGGCGACGACCGCCGGCGCACCCACGACATGAACACGGCCAACTGGATTCCCGACCTGTTCATGCGCCGCGTCATGGAAAAGGGCGAGTGGACGCTGTTCTCGCCCTCCTCCGTGCCCGACCTGCACGACAAGTTCGGCGCCGAGTTCGAGAAGGCTTACCTGGCCTACGAGGAAAAGGCCCGGCGCGGCGAGATCAAGCCCAGCAAGACGGTGCAGGCCACCGACCTGTGGCGCAAGATGCTCTCGATGCTGTTCGAGACCGGCCACCCCTGGATCACCTTCAAGGACGCCTGCAACGTGCGCTCGCCCCAGCAGCACGCCGGCGTGGTGCACTCGTCCAACCTGTGCACCGAGATCACCCTGAACACGTCCGACTCCGAGACGGCGGTCTGCAACCTGGGTTCGGTCAACCTGCTGCAGCACCTGAAGGACGGCGTCGACGCCAACGGCGTCGCCTGCAAGGTGCTTGACCACGAAAAGCTGAAGAAGACGATCCACACGGCGATGCGGATGCTCGACAACGTGATCGACATCAACTACTACGCCGTCAAGAAGGCGCGCGACTCCAACATGCGCCACCGCCCGGTCGGCCTGGGCCTCATGGGCTTCCAGGACGCGCTGTACGAGCTGCGCATTCCCTACGCATCCAAGGAGGCCGTCCAGTTCGCCGACGAGTCGATGGAAGCGATCTGCTACCACGCCTACTGGGCGTCGACCGAGCTGGCGCGCGAGCGCGGCCGCTACTCCAGCTACAAGGGCTCGCTGTGGGACCAGGGCATCCTGCCGCCCGACACGCTGGACCTGCTGGCCAAGGCGCGCGGCGAGCAGTATGTCGACGTCGACCGCTCCTCCACCCTGGACTGGGAGGCGCTGCGCAAGAAGATCGCCAAGGACGGCATGCGCAACAGCAACTGCGTGGCCATCGCGCCGACCGCGACCATCTCCAACATCATCGGCGTCGACGCCTCGATCGAGCCCTGCTTCGGCAACCTGTCGGTCAAGTCCAACCTGTCGGGCGAATTCACGGTGATCAACCACTACCTGGTGCGCGACCTCAAGCGCCTGGGCCTGTGGGACGACGTCATGGTCATGGACCTGAAGCACTTCGACGGTTCGCTGCGCCCCATCGACCGCGTGCCGCAGGAGGTGAAGGCGCTCTACGCCACGGCCTTCGAGGTCGAGCCGGTGTGGCTGGTGGAAGCCGCCGCGCGCCGCCAGAAGTGGATCGACCAGGCGCAGTCGCTCAACATCTACATGGCCGGCGCTTCGGGCCGCAAGCTCGACGAGACCTACAAGCTGGCCTGGCTGCGCGGCCTGAAGACCACCTACTACCTGCGCACCACCAGCGCGACGCAGGCCGAGAAGAGCACGGTGCAGTCGGGCCGCCTCAATGCGGTGAGCAGCGGCAGCGCCACCGGCGGCATGTCGGCGCTCGACGCAGCAGCGGCGGCGGCGCGCGCGCAGATGGACGAGGCCGCATCGCAGCCGGCGACCGACATCAAGTTCTGCGGCGTCGACGATCCGACGTGCGAGGCATGCCAGTGAGCATGCGTGCGCGCACCACGCGCACGAAATGAAAGAGATATCGGCGTTCTCCGACAGAACGCCGATGCAATCAAGCAACAAAATGCGACCCGAATGTGAACGGACACTTTGATTCCCACATCCGGGCTCGCATAATCCGAGCACTGGAAACCATATGTTGACCTGGGACGACGAAGTCACGCCCACACCGTCAAATCCCGTGAGCAGCGGTTTGCATCCGAACCGCGAGGCGACGCATTCACCGCTCACGGCCGCGCCCCTCACTCCGCAACCGCAACTGCGCACGCTGAACGACGGCGCCGTAGCGCCGCGCGCGCCCGCCGCGCAGCCCGCGCCGCGCAGCGCCGCCAAC
>JAEZKX010000418.1 GCA_023436025.1 Pseudomonadota bacterium
GAGCAGGCGTTGCCGCTGCGGATAGGGCTGCTCCTCGAATCCGGTGCGGCCCCGCGCGTCGCACTCGCAGGCCAGCAGCACCTCCTCGAACCGCTGCGGCTTGCGGAAGGCATCGCAGCGTTCCAGCAGCCGCACCGTCGCCGCGGCGCCGAACTCCGCGCTGCGGTGGATGTTGCCGTGTTCCTGGGCCACCACCTTGGCCAGGCCGCGGCAGTCATTGGGCACGCGCAGTCGGTCGCACAGCGCCTCCAGCAGCTGCACGCTGCGCTTCTCGTGGCCGATGTGCCTGGGCAGCACCGCCTCGGGCGTGGTGCCCTTGCCGAGGTCGTGCGCCAGGCAGGCGAAGCGCACCGGCAGCGAGGCCTGCAGCCGCGCGCTCATGTCCAGCACCAGCATCAGGTGCACGCCCGTGTCCACCTCGGGGTGGTACTCGGGGCGCTGCGGCACGCCCCACAGGCGGTCGACCTCGGGCAGGATGCGCGCCAGCGCGCCGCAGGCGCGCAGCACCTCCAACATGCGCGACGGCCGCTCCTCCATCAGCCCGCGCGCCAGCTCCTGCCAGACGCGCTCGGGCACCAGTGCGTCGGCCTCGCCGTCGGCCACCATGGCGCGCATCAGTTCCAGCGTGGCCGGCGCCAGCGTGAACGTGTGGAAGCGCGCGGCGAAGCGGGCCACCCGCAGGATGCGCACCGGGTCCTCGCGGAAGGCATCGGTGACGTGGCGCAGCACGCCGGCTTGCAGGTCGGCCTGGCCACCGAACGGGTCGACGATGGTGCCGTCGTCGCCCTGCGCCATGGCGTTGATGGTGAGGTCGCGCCGCGCCAGGTCCTGCTCCAGCGTGACGTCCGGTGCGGCGTGGAAGGCGAAGCCGTGGTAGCCGCGTGCGGTCTTGCGCTCGGTGCGGGCCAGCGCATGTTCCTCGCGGGTCTGCGGATGCAGGAAGACGGGGAAGTCCTTGCCCACCGGCAGGTAGCCCGCGGCCATCATCTGTTCGGGCGTGGCCCCCACCACGACCCAGTCGTGGTCGTGCACCTCCAGGCCCAGCAGCGCATCACGCACGGCCCCCCCGACGCGGTAGGTTTGCATGCGGGGGAGTTTACGCGCGCGGCTCAGCGCGCCATGCGGTAGGGCTCGTCGTGCTCCACGAAACGGTTCTCCTGCAGGGCCTCGGCCACCCAGGCCTGCACGGCCGGCACGGCGCGGATGCGGCGGATGTAGTCGGTGATGTGTCCCGGCACCGGCAAGGCGTAGTTCTCGATGCGGATGCACACCGGCGCGAAGAACGCATCGGCGATGCTGAACTCGCCGAACAGCATCGGTCCCCGATGCGCCTGCAGCAGCTCGGTCCACATGGAGACGAGGCGCTGCACGTCGGCCCGCACGGCCGGCTGGTCGCGCCAGATCAGGGCGCCGGCCTGGGGCAGCTTCGCCTCGACGTTCATCGAGCAGTGCTGGCGCAGTGCGCCGAAGCCGGCGTGCATCTCGGCGCAGACGCTGCGCGCGCGCGCCCGTGCCCTGGCATCGCGCGGCCACAGCTGGCGGTCGGGGAAGGATTCGGCCACGTACTCGGCGATCGCGAGCGTGTCCCACACGGCGAAGCCGTCGTCCACCAGCACGGGGACGTGGCCCGCGGGGTTGTGCCGCAGGATCTCGGCCTTGAAGTCCGTCCCGCCGTGCATGGCGTCGAAGTACACCATGCGCTCGGTGAACGGGATGCCGGCCTGGCGCAGCATCACCCAGCTGCGCATGGACCAGGAGGAATAGTTCTTGTTGCCGATGTAGAGCGTGAGCATCGCCGCCTCCTGGAGGTTGGAATGGCCGCGATGCTAGCGGTCGCCCGCACGCGCATTGATGCAAAAAAAGGCCCGGATTGATGCGGGCCGCGGCTCAGGGCCGACCTTCGTCCTCGGCCGAGCGGCGCAGGCCCAGGCGCAGCAGCGGCCCTTCGAGCCACAGGATGCCCAGCACCAGCAGGGTGGCCAGCACCGCCGTCATCTCGCGCCCCAGCCCCGCGGCCACGCCGATGGAGGTGGTCATCCAGATGCCCGCGGCGGTGGTGAGGCCGCGCACCTGTTCCTCCTGCTGCAGCTTGATGATGCTGCCGGCGCACAGGAAACCGATGCCCGCCAGCAGGCCCTGCAGGATGCGGCTCATGGCGTCGGCCTCCATGCCCATCTGCTGCGGCACCAGCACGATCAGCGCCGCGCTGGCGGCCACCAGCATGTGGGTGCGGATGCCGGCGTCCTTGCCCTGGCGCTCGCGCTGCAGGCCGAGGATGCCGCCCAGGACGGCGGCCAGCGTGAGCCGCACCACCATCCGCGTGAGCTGCTCCAGGTCGGCCAGGTCCGAGAATTCGCTTTGGATCGTCGCGCGGATGGTGTTCCAGGCCATCCGCGGATTATCAAGGCAGATCGCCGTTGGGCAGGGGGTGGGCCGCTTCGCGCGGGCCCACCGTGCCCAGGCGCGCCTTGAGCGATTGCGGCTGGCCGGTGAGCATGGCGGCGTAGAAGGTGGTGTTGGACAGCACCTTCTTCACGTAGTCGCGGGTTTCCTGGAAGGGAACGTTCTCGGCCCAGGCGGCCGCCTCCATCACCGGCCCGTTGCGCCAGGCGCGCGGGCGGCCGGGGCCGGCGTTGTAGGCCGCCGCGGCCATCGGCATGGAGCCGGCGAAGTCGTCGAGCACCAGTTTCAGGTAGCCGGTGCCGATGGCGATGTTGGTGTCGCGTTCGTTCAGCTGCTCGACGCTGAAGCCGCCCATGCCGATCTTGCGCGCCGTCCAGCGGGCGGTCGCCGGCATCACCTGCATCAGGCCGGAGGCGCCGACGTGCGAGCGCGCATCCATGATGAAGCGGCTTTCCTGCCGGATCAGGCCGTAGACATAGGCCGGATCCAGCGCGATCTCGCGGGCGCGCCGCACCACGGCGTCGCGGAAGGGCATGGGGAAACGCTGCTCGGCATCGAATTCCGCCTTGGTGCGCTCGCTGGTGTTGATGCAGCGGTCCCACACCTCGCGCTCGCAAGCCAACTGCGCGGCGGCCAGCAGTTCGCGGTCGTTCATGCCGCCGGGCGTGTGCAGGTTGGTGGTGTAGTTCCACTCGCGCACGCCTTCGCCGCGCAGGCCGATCCTGATGGCGTACAGCGCGCGCGCCAGGCCCGGGTTCTGGCGCACGGCCGCCTTCTCGGCCTCGGTCAGCGGGGCGGGGCGGGCCGGCACCGTGATCTTGCGTCCCAGCTCCTCCAGCGCGAGCTGCTCGTAGAAGCCGTGCGGCCCGGCGATGCCTTCCAGCAGCTTGCGCGCTTCCTCGCGCTCGCCGTCGGACGGCTTGGACCCCAGCAGCGCGCGCGCCTTCCAGTAGACCCAGGCCGGATCGGCGCGGCCCTCGGGCGTCATGGCGTCGACGGCCTGCGACACCAGCTTCCAGTCGGGCTCGCGGCCGGCGCGCAGGGCGGCCCGCACCTTCCAGCCCAGCAGTTCATCGCTGAGGTGGCTCGCGCGCTTCACCCGGCTGAAGTAGCCGGCGGCATCCGGGTTCAGGCGCTGCGCGGCCTGGCGCCCGATCACGCCCCAGATCCAGTCGCGCTCCTCGGCGCTCAGCTGGGGGCCCCACTTGTTCTCCAGCTGGGTGGCGGCGGCCTCGACGTCGTTCGTGGCCAGCTTGATCAGCGCCAGGCCCACCATCTCGCGCCGCACGCGCGAGGCGGCGACGGCGCGGCTGGACAGGAAGCGCGCCGGGTTGGCGTTCAGCTCGTTGAGCATGGGCAAGGCCTCGGGCGCGATGATCTCCACCGCTCCGGCAGCCGCCTTCATGCGGTTGGCCTCGACGGACTGGCGGGCCTTGCGCCAGGCATCGGCTTCGGTCAGCCGCGTCCGGCCGCCCTGGCGGTCGCCGATCATCCGGCTGGCGGCCAGGGTGCAGGCGTCGTCGGCATCGCGCTGCGACAGCCACAGGCGCTTGACCTCTTCCTCGACACTGTTGGGCGTGGACGGGCCGTCGCGCATGAACTGCGCCAGCAGCGCGTAGCAGCGCACCTCGCGGTCGTCGCTCATGCGGAAGCTGGGATGCTCTTCGAGGAACGCCATCCATTCGCGACGCTGACCCAGCAGCAGCAGCCAGTCGTTGCGCAGGCGGTCTTCCTGGTAGGTGCCGGCCCACTTGATGAAGAAGCCGCGGATCTCCGCGGGGCTCGCCGTGTCCAGGCGCGCGCGCAGTTCCCAGTAGGCGGCCCAGGGCTCCAGGGGGTGGCCCTGGGCGGCGGGCAGCAATTGCGTCAGGCGCGCCCGGTCGCCCTTGCGGAAGGCCTGCTGCATGTCGAGCAGCACATCGTCGCGGGGCTGGGCGACCGCGCTGCCGATCATCAGCAGGGCGGCGAACGATGCCAGAATGGTTCTCGACTTCATCGGGAAATTATGGACAGGTCGGGACAAAAAAAGGCATTGCGCAAACAGCTCATCGAACGACGCCTGGACATGCCGGACCGCCTGCATCGGGCCGACCTGCTGCAGCGCGTGATGCGCATCTGGCTGGTGGGCCGGCCCGACACGGTGATCGGCGCGTACTGGCCGATCAAGGGCGAGTTCGACCCGCTGCCGGCGCTGCACCGCTGGAAGGAAGATGGCGAACTGCTGGAGGAGCCGCAGATGCGCCGCATCGGCCTGCCGGTGGTGGACAAGGTGAATCAGATGCTGAAGTTCCACGCATGGTTCCCCGGATGTCCGATGGAAGAGGACGCCTACGGCATTCCCAAGCCGAAAGACACGGAAGTGGTGGTGCCTACGCTGCTGTTCGTGCCCTGCGTGGGCTACGGTCCGGGAGGCTTTCGCCTCGGATACGGCGGCGGCTTCTACGACCGCACGCTCGCGCAGCTGCAGCCCAAGCCCTTTGCCGTGGGCCTGGGATTCGCCCAGGGCTTCCTGCCCGACCTGGAGCCGGAGCCGCACGATGCCGCGCTGGACGCGATCCTGACCGAGATGGGCGTGGCCTGGCCGATCTCGCTGGGAGACGACTGAGCGCGTGCCCGGCGGGCGCGGGGCACTTCAATCGATGTTGTCCACGGTGTCCGGGTCCGGCACTTCGCCGATGGTCTGGCGGGTGATGCGGCTTTGCGTCATGAGCCAGTCGCAGAAGGCCCGGATCTCCGGGCGCTGGCTGCTGCGCGGACCGATGATCAACCAGTAGGCCATGGGGGAGTCCATCCGCAGCCGGGGCAAGGGTTCGATCAGGTCGCCGTTGGCCAGGCTCTCGGCCACCAGCGGCAGGCGCGCCAGCACCACGCCCTGGCCGGAAAGCGCGGCCTGCACCATCTGGTAGGCGTAGTTGAAATAGAGCCAGCGCTTGGGCTGCAGCTTGCTCAGTCCCTGCTCGTCGAACCAGCGCCGCCATGTCAGCCACTCCAGGTGCGACTGGTGGGCATCGCCGGCCTCGATCAATGCGAATTGCGCGCAGTCGGCCGGCTTGGCCAGGCCCGGCCCGCTCTTGAGCAACCAGGGACTGGCCACCGGCGTGAGCTGCTCGCCGAACAGGCGGATCGCGTTGGGCGGCATGGCGGCGGTGGGGCCGTAGCGCAAGGCCAGGTCGACATCGGCGATGTCGAGATCGACCGTGTTGTCCGAGGCGTCGATGCGGATGTCGATGTCCGGGTTGTCGCGCTGGAAGGCCTCCAGCCGCGGAATCAGCCACATGGACGCGAACGAGGCGAAGGTGGTCAGCGCCACCGCGCGGCGGCCGGCGCTCTGGCGGATCTGGCGCACCGCGTTGTCGATGCGCGGCAGCGACTGCGACACGGCCATCAGCAGCAGGGAGCCCGCGCTGGTCAGTTCCACGGCCCGCGTGTGGCGCAGGAACAGCCCCACGCCCACCTCCTCTTCCAGCGCCTGGATCTGGCGGCTGACCGCCGACTGCGTGAGCGCCATCTCCTCGGCCGCCGCCCGGAAGTTGAGATGCCGCGCGACGGCCTCGAAGGCCCGCAGGTGGCCGGCCGAGATGGGACGGGTGCGCAGATGGGTCTGGGAGTGGTGCATGGTTCGATTGATGCGAAACCGGAATCAAAAGAGTAGCCGGATTTCATTGGACTGCCAAGCGGGCGTGAAAGATCATTCAATGCCGAAACGCCATCGCTCCGGAGTTCCCGGAGAGCCACCAGGAGATCGCCATGAGCACGTCCTCGATTGCCCGCCTGCACGCCTTTCCCGCCCCGGCCCTGCCGGGCACCTGGAAGCTGGGTCGCGGCCGTGCCATCACGCTGCGCCCGACCACCGACGGCATCCTGCGCATCGCCCACGGGCGGGTCTGGGCCACGGTCGATGGGCCCCATGGCGGCACGCCCGCCGATTCCGGCGACCATGTGCTGGAGGTCGGGCGTTCGATGTTCGTGCGCGCCGGCCAGCGGGTGGTGATGGAAGCCTGGATCGGGCCCGGCGCCGCCTTTTTCAGCTGGGACCCGGTGCTGGCGCCCGTGGCCGTGCCTGCCCGGAACCGCCGCATGAACCTGGCCGTGGTGCGCCAGCCTCTGGCCGACTTGCGCACCGCGCTGGGCCTGGCGGCCCGCGCCTTCGGCCGGCTGCTGGCAGGCCTGGCGCAACTGGCCATGGGCGGCGGGTCTGCCGCCCATAATGGCCGGCATGGCAACGCGCTCCCCGTCCGCTGAACCACTGCACCTCGTCGTCATGGGCGTGGCCGGTTGCGGCAAGTCCGTGGTGGGCGCCGCACTGGCGGCCCGCCTCGGCCTGCCGCTGGTGGAGGGCGACGACTTCCACCCCGCGGGCAACGTCGAGAAGATGCGCCAGGGCGTGGCCCTGACCGACGCCGACCGCGCCGACTGGCTGCGGCGCCTGCAGCAGCAACTGCGCGCCCATCCCCAGGGCGCAGTGCTGACCTGCTCGGCGCTCAAGCGCGCCTACCGCGACACCCTGCGCGCCGGTGCGCCGCGGGTGCGCTTCCTGCACCTGGCGCTGACGCCCGCGCAGGCCCAGGAGCGCGTGGCCGCGCGCAGCGACCATTTCTATCCCGCCAGCCTGGTGGCCAGCCAGTTCGCGGCGCTGGAAGATCCCGCCGGCGAACCCGATGTGCACGCCGCCGACGCCTGCGCGCCGGTGGCGCGCATCGTCGAGGAGATGGCCGTGCGACTGATTCCCCCGGAGGTGCGCACGCCGCACGTCGTGCAGCGTTGACTCCGGTGGCTGGCAGGCGAAATGCCGGCGCGAGCTGGCGCGGAGTGACAAGGGCTACGACGTGATCGTCGGGTCCGCCCATGCCCGGCTTGACGCGCCCGCATTCAACAATGCGTAATGCATTTCGAATAGGTAAAATTCGCGACTTCCCCAGCAGCACCCGGATCCACCCATGAGCAAAGCATTCGCGAGCCAGGCCGACCTGGCCGACAAGAAGATCACCTTCGAGCAGTTGTCGCCCCACTGCTGGGCCTACACGGCCGAAGGCGATCCGAACTCCGGCGTGATCATTGGCGACAAGTTCGTGATGGTCAGCGACGCCACCGCCACGCCGGCCCTGGCGCGCGACCTGATCAAGCGCATCCGCGCCGTCACCGACAAGCCGATCAAGTACGTGCTGCTGACGCACTACCACGCGGTGCGCGTGCTGGGCGCCAGTGCCTTCGTGGCCGAGGGCGCCACCGAAGTCATCGCCAGCCAGGGCACCTACGAGCTGATCGCCGAACGCGGCAAGGAGGACATGGAGTCCGAGATGGACCGCTTCCCGCGCCTGTTCCGCGGCGCCGAGGAAGTGCCGGGCCTGACCTGGCCGACGCTGGTGATCGGCGGCGGCAACGCCGCGCGGGGCGAGGTGCCTGGCCGCCTGGTCGTCGACCTGGGCGGCGTGCGCGTGCAGATCTGGTCGCCGGGCAACGGCCACACCCGCGGCGACACCATCGCCTGGGTGGAGGAGGAAAAGGTGCTGTTCTCCGGTGACCTGGTGGAATACAACGCCGGCGTCTACACCGGCGACGCCCACCTGGAGGAATGGCCTGCCACGCTGCAGGCGCTGCGGGCGCTGCAGCCCGAGGCGCTGGTGCCCGGCCGCGGCGAGGCGCTCAAGGGCGCCGACGCCGCGCTCAAGGGCATCGAGTACACGCAGCAATGGGTGGAGACGCTCTACCGCTGCGCGCGCGAGGCCGCCGCGCAAGACATGGACCTGAAGGCGGCGATGGCGCACACGCGCAAGTCCATGGACCCGATCTTCGGCCACGTCTTCATCTACGAGCACTGCCTGCCCTTCGACGTGAGCCGCGCCTACGACGAGGCGCGCGGCGTGAAGGTGCCGCGCGTGTGGACGGCCGAGCGCGACAAGGAAATGTGGGCGGCCTTGCAGGCCTGAGCCTCGCGGCGTCGGCAGCGCGGTCCAGCGCCGCCGCCCGCCACCGCAGCCGAGCCGGCGTAGTCCGGCGCTGACACCACGTTGCCTCCGCGGACGACAGCACCTTGCCACCGGCCTTCCTAAGCTGGACAGGCGAACCCCGCGGGTTCGCCATCCACCGAGGAGTCCTGCCATGGCCGAAGAGAAGTCCGTCCCCCGCATCCTGCAGCAGCAGCCCGCTCGCGAAAGCGACCCGCAGCAGCAACGCTCCGGCTCCGCCGACTTCCAGTCGCGCGGCGAGGCCCAGGGCAGCCAGGTCGAAGGCGAAGGCAGCTACACCGCCACCCGCGAGTACCAGAAGAACATCAAGGAGTACCTGGACAAGGCCGACGTGGAGGCCGACATGGAGAAGGCCAAGCCGCGCTCGGACGCGGAGGCACGCGAGATCGAGGCCGCCGAGCGCGAAGGGCGCTCGCACTCCAAGGGCGAACGCTGATCAGGCCAGGGCGGCGCGTGGCAGCCGCTGCGCCGCGTACCAGGCGCCCAATGCCGTCGCCAGCAGCAGCAGCGCCAGGCCGGGCAGGCCGGCGGCCTGCAGCGTGGCGCCACTGCCCAGTGGCCCCAGCGTGCCGCCCCAGGTGTAGCCGGTGATCATGGCGGCGGTGCCGCCGGCGGTGGCGCGGCCGTCGAAGGCGTGCGCCACCTGCACGATGGCCAGCGTATAGAGTGCGCCGCCGACGCCGCCCCACACCAGCCCGCAGATCCACAGCAGCGCAGGTACTTCTGTGGCGAAGGCCACGGCGATGCTGGCGAGCGCCAGCACCAGCGCCGCGCCGCCGAACACGCGCCGCGGCGCGAAGTGGTCCGCCGCCCAGCCCGCCGGATACTGGAACAGGAAGCTGCCGACGCCGATGGCGCCGGCCACGCTGGCGGCCTGGCGCAGGTCCATGCCGTTGGCCGAAGCGTGCGCGGCGACGATGGCGCTCAGGCCCGCCTCGAACACGCCGCCGGCCAGGGCCAGCGCGGCCAGCCAGGGCACCGCCTTCAGCGCGTGCCAGGTGCCCGTTGGGCCATGGGCCCGTACCGGCACCAGCCGGCTGCGCGCCCGCCCCGCCAGCACCAGGCAAGCGGCCACCAGCGCGGTGGCCAGCCACAGCGCCTGCCGCGCGCCGAGCTGCAGCAGCGCCGGCAGGAAGGGGCCGACGGCCAGCGCCGCGCCCAGCGCGGTCTGGTACAGGCCCATGACGCGGCCGCGATTCTCCGGCGGCGCTTCCTGCGTCAGCAGCGTCTCGGTGGCGTTCCACAGGAAGGCCGCGCCCACGCCCGCGACCAGCGAGCAGAAGGTCCACACCACCAGGCCGTCGCCGAGCGCATAGCCGCCGATGCCCACGAACTGCAGGAAGGCGCCGACCCGGTAGGTGCGCACCATGCCGTAGCGGCCGATGACGCGCGGCACCACCGGGATCATCAGCCCGATGCACAGGAAGGGCACCATCGAGAAGGCGCCGATGACGGCCGGCCCGCGCCCTGCCTGCTGCAGCAGCACCGCGAGCACGGGCGCCGCCATGGAGAGGCTCATGACGATGAGGGCCGTGGCGGCAGCCAGCCGCCAGACCAATGCGAGGCCGCCGCGCCCGTCGCTGGTCAACGTTGTCCCGAGAGTTCCCGCAGGTCGCGCTGGTAGGCGCGCAGCCGCCGCACGGCCTGCTCGCGCTGGGCGGGCGTGGTGGTCTCGTGCACCGCGGCGAAGGTGCGGCAGCCCGCCTGCAGCAGGGCGTCCTGCCAGGCGCGGCTGGCGGCGTCTGGCGGCTGCTGCGCGCGATCGAGGTAGGCGCGCAGCAGGGAGCGGCTGTCGGCCCCGGGTTGCGTCGCCTGCCGCAGTGTCTGCAGCAGGTCCTGCTGGCGGCGCTGGCGTTCGGCCAGCACGCGCTGCGGATCGTCGACGGATTGTTCGATGCCCGCGCGCAACACGGCACGCTGGGGGGCGTCGAGGCGCCCGTAGATGGTCTCCATGCGGTCCAGCATGCGTTCGTAGCGCTTCTCCTGCCGCTGGGCGGCGTCGGGCGCGATCCAGTCCTTCTCGAACGATTCGTTGTTGTTGCGGTACTTGCGTTCCAGGTGGCGCAGTTGCCTGGGCGTGAGGTCGGTCGCCAGCGCGACGACCATCGGCTCGGCACGGTCGGCCACCCGGTTCAGCCGGCCCTGCACCTCGCGGACGATGGCGCAGGCCTGCTCAGGCGCGATGGTACCCGGTACGAGCTGCTCCACCCGCGCCAGCAGGTCGACCAGGCCGGGCAACTCCTCGCGCCGGTGCCAGGCATGCAACTCCTCGAGCGCGGCACGGACCCGCGGGGCCTGCGTGTCCGTGAAGTCGACATACCCGTCGAGCCACAGGTAGGCGAAGTTGGGAAGGCTGCTGTAGCCCAGCTTGATGGCGCTGCACGCGGCCAGGCCCACGGCCACCGTGAGCGCAACGATAATTCGCGCCAGACGGATTCCCCACGATTGCATGCGGCAGGAAGGTACACGAATGACGGCTCTCGATGTGGTGGTGATGGCGGCGGGCAAGGGCACGCGCATGAAGAGCCGCACGCCCAAGGTGTTGCACCAGCTGGGGGGCAAACCGCTGATCGCCCACGTGATCGGGACGGCGCGGGAACTGCAGGCGCGCCGCACCATCGTCATCACCGGCCACGGCGCCGACGACGTCGAGCAGTGGCTGCGCCAGTCGGCCGAGGTGGCCGGCCACCCGGCGCCCGACTTCGTGCGGCAGGAGCCGCAGCTGGGCACCGGCCATGCGGTGCAGCAGGCCGTGCCGGTCCTGCCGGACGATGGCATCGCGCTCATCCTCAACGGCGACGTGCCGCTGGTGCGCGCGGCGACCCTGCAGGCGCTGGTCGAGAAGTGCGGCGGCGAGCGGCTGGCGCTGCTGACTGTCGACATGGGCGACCCGACTGGTTACGGCCGCATCCTGCGCAGCGGCGACGCGGTGCAGGCGATCGTCGAGCACAAGGACGCGAGCGAGGCGCAGCGCGCCATCCGCGAGGTGTACACCGGCTTCATGGCGGTGCCGGCGCGCAAGCTCAAGGGCTGGCTGGCGCGCCTGACCAACGACAACGCGCAGGGCGAGTACTACCTCACCGACATCGTCAAGCTGGCCGCGGCCGACGGCTGCGAGGTGGTGGCGGCCAAGGCGCCCGAGCAGGTGGAGGTGGATGGCGTCAACAGTCCGCTGCAACTGGCCGACCTCGAGCGTGCCTTCCAGCGGCGCCAGGCCCGCGCGCTGATGGAGCAGGGCGTCCGCCTGGCCGACCCGGTGCGCTTCGACCTGCGCGGCACGCTGCAATGTGGCCAGGACGTGGAGATCGACGTCAACTGCGTGTTCGAGGGCGTGGTGGTGCTGGAGGAGGGCGTGCGCATCGGCGCCAACTGCGTCATCGCCAATGCGCGCATCGCCGCCGGCGCGGTGATCCACCCCTTCACCCACATCGATGGCGAGAAGGCTGGCGTGGAAGTCGGCGCGGGCGCGCTGGTCGGCCCGTTCGCGCGGCTGCGCCCGGGCGCCCGCCTGGGCGCCGAGGTGCACATCGGCAACTTCGTGGAAGTGAAGAACTCCACCCTGGCCCAGGGCGCCAAGGCCAACCACCTGGCCTACCTCGGCGACGCGACGGTGGGCGAACGCGTGAACTACGGCGCCGGCAGCATCACCGCCAACTACGACGGCGCCAACAAGCACCGCACGGTGATCGAGGCCGACGTGCACATCGGCAGCAACTGCGTGCTGGTGGCGCCGGTCACCATCGGCGCTGGCGGCACGGTGGGCGCGGGCTCGGTGGTCAGCAAGAGCACTGAACCGGGCAAGCTGACCGTGGCCCGCGCCAAGCAGGCGAGCATCGGCGGCTGGTCGCGCCCGCGGAAGAAGTCCTGAGCGCCGCTCGCGGCAGCGGTCGGTAATCGTGGGGTGTGTTCGCGCAGCGAGCGCACCATGGCCGACCGCTTCGGCATCGCCCCCGCAAGCGCATCGCCGTCCACCCGTGTGCTCGCTGCGCGAGCACACCCTGCGAACAGCTAGCCGCGGGCGGGCTTGGGCAGCGGAATCCGCGGCCGGAACTTGGCCCGCTTCACGCTGAAGAAGGCCTTGACGTTGCGCACATTGGCGTCGCTGGTGAAAAGGCGCTGCGCCAGCGCCAGGTAGTCCGGCATGTCGCGCGCGTGCACGATGAGCACGAAGTCCGGCCCCGGCGAGACGCGGTAGCACTGCTGCACCGCATCGTCTTCGATCACGCGCCGCTCGAATGCCTCCTGTTCCTCGCTGCCCTGGCGATCCAGCGAGACCTCGACGACCGCCTCGAGGCCATGGCCGAGCACGCGCGCCATGCGCTCGGGGTGGAGGATGGCGATCTCGCTTTCGATCAGCCCGGCGTCGCGCAGGCGCTTCACCCGCCGCAGGCAGGTGGGCGGCGACAGGTGGACCCGGCGGGCCAGTTCCAGGTTGGTCAGCGAACTGTCTTCCTGCAGCACCGCGAGCAAGGCCAGGTCGGCATCGTCGATGGAAGAAGATTGTTCTTCGAGATTCATGGAGGAATTTTATTGCGCATTGATGCCTTCATGAAATATTGCTTCGAAATCGCAGAAAGTTGGCAAGCATATTCCATTGTTCTCGGCCTACAGTCCGCCCATCATCCCACCTCAAGAGGTCTTCCATGTGCGGCATCGTCGGCGCGGTCTCCACCCGCAACATCGTCCCCATCCTGGTCCAGGGGCTGCAGCGCCTGGAATACCGCGGCTATGACTCCTGCGGCGTGGCCGTCTATGCCGACGGGCTGCAGCGCGCGCGCAGCGTGTCGCGCGTGGCCGAGTTGCAGGAGCAGGTCGATGCCGACAAGGTCGCAGGCGGCACCGGCATCGCCCACACGCGCTGGGCCACGCACGGCGCGCCCGCCGTGCACAACGCCCATCCGCACTTCAGCCACGGCCCCGGCGATGCGGCCGCGCAGGCGCCGGGCCGCGTGGCGCTGGTGCACAACGGCATCATCGAGAACCACGACGAGCTGCGCGCGGCGCTGCAGGCCCGGGGCTACCGCTTCAACAGCCAGACCGACACCGAGGTCATCGCCCACCTGGTCGACAGCCTCTACGAAGGCGACCTGTTCGAGGCGGTGAAGGCCGCCGTCGTGCAGCTGCACGGCGCCTATGCCATCGCGGTGTTCTGCAAGGACGAGCCCCACCGGGTGGTGGGGGCGCGTGCCGGCTCGCCGCTGGTGCTGGGCGTGGGCAAGGACGAGAACTTCCTGGCCAGTGACGCCATGGCGCTGGCCGGCGTCACCGACCAGATCGTCTACCTGGAAGAGGGCGACCTGGTCGACCTGCAGCTGGGGCGCTACTGGATCGTGGACAAGGCCCACAAGCCGGTGCAGCGGCCGGTGAAGACGGTGCAGGCGCACAGCGGCGCGGCGGAACTGGGGCCCTACCGCCACTACATGCAGAAGGAGATCTTCGAGCAGCCGCGCGCCATCGGCGACACGCTGCAGGGCATCGAGAACGTGATGCCCGAGCTGTTCGGCGACGGCGCGCACCGCGTCTTCAAGGAAATCGACCGCGTGCTGATCCTGGCCTGCGGCACCAGCTACTACAGCGGCTGCACCGCCAAGTACTGGCTGGAAGACATCGCGCGCATCCCGACGCAGGTGGAGATCGCCAGCGAGTACCGCTACCGCGAAAGCGTGCCCGATCCGCGCACGCTGGTGGTGACCATCAGCCAGTCCGGCGAGACGGCCGACACCCTGGCGGCGCTGAAGCATGCGCGATCGCTGGGCATGGAACAGTCGCTGACCATCTGCAACGTGGCCACCTCGGCCATGGTGCGCGAATGCAAGCTGGCCTACATCACGCGCGCCGGCGTCGAGATCGGCGTCGCCTCGACCAAGGCCTTCACCACGCAGCTGGCGGGACTGTTCCTTTTGACGCTGGCACTGGCGCAGGTGCGCGGACGCCTCAGCGACGAACAGGAAGCGGCGCACCTCAAGGCCATGCGCCACCTGCCGACCGCGCTGCAAGCGGTGCTGGCGCTGGAGCCGCAGATCATCAGCTGGGCCGAGGACTTCGCCAGCAAGGAGAACGCGCTGTTCCTGGGCCGCGGCCTGCACTACCCGATCGCGCTGGAGGGTGCGCTGAAGCTCAAGGAGATCAGCTACATCCACGCCGAGGCCTACCCCGCCGGCGAGCTGAAGCACGGCCCCCTGGCTTTGGTGACCAGCGAAATGCCCGTGGTGACGGTCGCGCCCAATGACACCCTGGTCGACAAGCTGAAGTCGAACATGCAGGAGGTGCGCGCCCGCGGCGGCGTGCTCTACGTGCTGGCCGACGCGGATTCGCGCATCGAGAGCAGTGAAGGCGTCCATGTGATCCGCATGCCGGAGCATTACGGCGCGTTGAGCCCGCTGCTGCACGTGGTGCCGCTTCAGCTGCTCGCGTACCACACCGCATGCGCGCGCGGGACGGACGTGGACAAGCCGAGGAACCTGGCGAAGAGTGTGACGGTGGAGTGAGGGGCTTGTGTGCGCAGATTGGTTGCGCGCGGGAAACAGGGGCGCTTACTCCGAATAGCATCGCTGACCCGAAGCAGAGTGGCGTCTTGGGGACTGCGGATCAATATGCAGTGCCGTTTACCCGCCTCTCGATCATCGGCTGGGTGGAGCGGGCTCTTGACGAGGCTGGGATGTTCGTTCAGACACTCGTCGCGGAGCTGCCGTTGAAGCTGTCCATGTAGCCGTTCTGCATGGGCCGTCCGGGCTCGACCAGGCTGTGCACGGATCCCGTGCACCTGCGCCCAGGCAGTGGAGGCCCTGCTGGTACTCCGGGCCGTTGTCGGCGCGGACGGCGCAGGGTCACCGCCAACCCTGCCGTCTCGTCCAGAGTGCGCGTGACGTACTTGCCAGAGATCCGAAGTCGGCGCCGATCCGGACGCACGCGTGGCTGAAGTCGTCGGCCACGCCAAGGTCAGGAACTGGTTCTCCTGGCTGACGGGCTCGCCAACTTCAGGCTGGTACGGCAGGAGGGACCGAGGTCAGCGGGAAGCCACGCGCGACTGTCGCCACATGCACATGAGGAGGCCCGTTGCCGCGTGTGCTTGCTGTCGGCGACCTTAGCCGGTGCATGCTGGAGCCGCGCTGGCCTGCCTCCCACACAGGCGGTCCACCAGCGCTTGCGGCCGCACCGGTACGGCGTCACCGCGCCAGGCCACATGCAGGTCGGGCCGGCACAGCACCAGCTTCTGGGCATACACCGACGGCAGGTCCTCGCCCGCGACATCCAGCAGCGTCAGCGGCAGGCCCGCAGCGGCGGCTGCATCCACAAGCGGGGCCACTTCGGCCATCGGGTCGGTGCGCAGCAGCGTGTAGTCGCTGCCGAAGGCGTCGTACAAAGAGCGGCCGTCGCGCAGCCAGAAATGCGGCACGCGGCAGCCCGGAACGGTGGATGCGGTGAAGGTGCCCATCGTGTACCCGGGCTGCTCGGCGGCGTCGTAGGCGATCACTGGCGAGTTGTCGTAGAAATAGCCGAAGTTCAGTCCGGCGCAGCAGAACTGCTGCACATTCAGTTCGTAGGCCCTGCGGCCCAGGTCGGCACGCAGGGCGTCGCCCTCGGGTCCCGGCGCCTCGATCGCCGCCGGGACGTCGCCGCGCATGCGGGTCAAGGCCTGCGCATGGTTCATGGCGAAGCGCGAGACCTGGTCGGTGATCGGCATGCGCTCCCGCTCGTAGGCGTCGAGCACGCCGGGCGCCGCCCAACCGCGCAATACCGCGCTGAGGTGCCAGGCCAGGTTGAGGCCATCGGCGATGCCAGCGTTCATGCCGTAGCCGGCGTAAGGCACCCACAGGTGCGCGGCATCGCCGGCGATGAAGGCCCGGCCCAGGCGGAACCGGTCGGCCACCAGGCGGCGCGCGACCCAGTCTTCCATGCTGACCACTTCGTAGCGGAAGTCCGGCCCCACGCCCAGGATGTCGCGGATGCTCTGGTCGCGGTCGACGTCCGCGCCGTCGCCCTCGGCCGGCTGCAGGTGGTTGTGCACCAGCCAGGTGGCGCTGCCATCGATGGCATACACCGTCCCTGATCGACGCGGATTGATCGCGTAAACACCCCAGGCGGGCGCGTGGGGGATGAGTTCGAGCAATTGCGGCGCGCGGATGCAGGTGGACTGCACGTGGTGGAGGACCGGCGTGCCCACGAACTGCGCGCCGATCGCCTTGCGCACCAGCGAACGCCCGCCTTCGCAACCGACGATGTAGCGCGTGCGAAACGTGCTGGCGCGTCCCGTGTCCAGCTCGGTGACGTGCGTGGTGACGCCCTCGTCGTCCTGCGTGAACCCGGTGGCCTCGTGCCGGTTCAGCAGGCGCACCTGGTCCAGCGTCTTCACGTGGCCTTGCAGCAGCGGCTCCAGGTAGACCTGGTTGATGCGGTGCGGCGGCTCCGGCGTGGGCCAGTCGCCGTCGGGGCCGGACCGGTCGATGAAGCGCTGGTCGCGCGCCGGGATGAAGACCCGCGAGAGCTCCTGGCCGGTGACAGTGGTGCGGAACGCCACGCTGTGCTCGAAGCCTTCGGGCAGGCCGGCATTGCGCAGCAGGCCGGCGACGCCGAGGCGCCGGAACGACTCCATGGTGCGTGCGGCGACGTGGTTGCACTTGACGCTGGGCAGCTGCTGGAAGGCGCGGCGCTCCACCACGATGCAGCGGATACCGCGCTGGTGGAAATCCATCGCCATCGTCATCCCCACGGGCCCTGCGCCGACGATCAGGACGTCGGCATCGAAAGTCATTCCCATGGCTCGCTCAATCCGCCTTGAACCCGGTGGCGCGCACCGCCTTGCCCCAGGTGGCTCCGTCGGCGGCGATGATGCGCGCGAACTCCTCGCGCGTCGTGCCGGTGGCCGTGAAGCCGGCCGCCTCGATCTTCGCCCGCATCTCGGGCGACCTCACCACCCGCTGCAAGTCGGCGCTGAGCTTGGCCAGCACCGGCTCGGGCGTGCGCGCCGGGGCCATGATGCCGAACCAGGACGTGATCTCCAGTTCGGGGTAGCCCTGCTCCTTCATGGTGGGCACCTCGGGCAGTGACGGATTGCGTGCGGGCCCGGTGGCCGCCAGCGCGGCGAGCTTGCCGGCCTTCACGTTGGCCGCCGCCACGCCCACGCTGCCGAACATGCCGTGCACGTCGCCCGACAGCAGGCCGCCCAGCGCGTCCGAGGTGTTCCGGTAATGCACGGCATCGAGCTTGACGTTGACGGCGTCGCCGAAGATGTACGCGCCGAAGTGGCCCGGCGTGCCGGCGCCGAAGGTGCCCATGAAGATGCCCTTCGGCTGCTTGCCGCTCCACGCCACGAACTCTTTCACGTTGCGCGCCGGCACCTTGTCGGGGTTGGTCAGCAGGACGAACTCGTTGCTGACCACCTGGCTCACGGGCACGAGGTCCTTGGCCGGGTCGTAAGGCAGGTTGCGGTAGCTCGCAGGCGCGATGACCATGTTGCCGGTCACGCCGAGCAGCAGCGTGTAGCCGTCGGGAGCGGCGCGGGCCGCTTCGGACGCCGCGATCACGCCGCCCGCGCCTGGCTTGTTGTCGATGATCACTCCCACGTTGCCCCAGGTCTCCGACAGCTTCTGGGCCAGCAGGCGCGCGAGGATGTCGGGGCCGGCACCAGCGGCGAAGCCGACGATGATGCGCACCGGCTTGGTGGGGTAGCTGCCGGCCGCGGGTGCCTGCGCCTGCGCCAGCGGCGCGACGAGGGAGGCGGCAACAAGGGCCAGAACGGCCCGGCGGCACGAAGGAATCAGCATGCTTGTCTCCTGCATGGTGTGCGGTTCTCGGATGCGCCACAGCGTAAGCCGCCCGCGGGGCGGCCGTGTCATCGCTGATGATGACGGGCAAACCCTCACTAGAATCCGCCCATGCGCCACTGGATGCCCGCCGCGACACCGACTTCGCACAGCGCGTCGGGCGTGCTGGCGCCTGTCATCGAGGCCATGGCGCGGGCGGATTTTCCGGCGACGCTGCTGCAGAGGCTGCGGCTGGTCGTGCCGGGCACCTCGCTGTCGGTCTACCGCACCGGCACGGCAGGCCCGCCGCGTCGCTACATGGGCGCGAGCCACCGCCAACCCGACACCACGCGCGACTGCTGGCGCGCCTATGCGTCCGGCCCATGGAGGCGCGACCAGACGCTGACGCAAGGCGCCACGCTCGCGCACGACGGCCCCCTGGTCTGCCACGTCACGGCGTCGGAAGTGTCGGCCGAACACCGTGCCAAGGTCTATGACGCGCACGCGATGGCCGAACGCGTGTCGGTCGTGCGCCGCGACGCCGATGCCTCGGTGTTCGCCATCAACCTTTACCGGCACGCGGAACAGCGGCCTTTCAGCGATGCGCAACTGGCCGGCTTCGCCGAGCTGGCCCCGGCCCTGCTGGCCATCACACGCAAGCACCTGGACGTGCTGGGCATGCTGGAGCGCGGCGCCGAGCCGCAGCCGCTACCCCTCGTGCGCCGCCAGTTGCAGATGCTGCACCCCAGGCTCACCGCACGCGAACTGGACGTGTGCGAGCGCATCCTGCGAGGGATGACGGACGAAGGCATCGCGGCCGACCTGCAACTGGGCCTGCCCACCGTGCGGACCTACCGCAACCGCGCTTTCCGCCGCCTGGGCATCAGCTTTCGCAACGAGCTGTTCGCCGCGATGCGGTCGGTGGAGGCGCGCCAGTAGCGTCCTCAAGCCTGGCGCGGACGCGCGCCGGCTGGCGTTTCGTTGGTCTGCCTGAAGGCGCTGGCGCGTTCGTTCTCCACGGGCCGGATCTCGTAGGTCAGGCCACATGCCAGGCAAGGATTGCCCGCGGCAATGGTGGCCGCTTCCTCCAGGCTGGATGCGCAGACGAACCAGTAGCCTCCGATGACTTCCTTGGCTTCCGCGAACGGCCCATCCACGATGCCCGACCGCGAGACGACCTTGCCGCCTGTCGCCAGCCGTTGACCCGGCTTGAACTTGCCTTCGGCCACCAGGCCGGCATGCCAGACATAGAAGGCGTCGATGGCGGCCTGGATCTCTTGGGGCGACTTGTCGCTGTCCCACTGTCCGCGAGAAAGAAGCAGGTATTCCAATGCGGGAGGGTGTTTCGACATGATGGTGCCTCGTGGTGAAGGTGGCCGCTGCCTTGTGCAAAGGGGCCAGGCTGCAGGATATCCGACCGCGCCCTCGCTGTCCTTGCCGTAACGTGTCCGGACCGACCGTTCTATTGGACGTCACTCTGGGCACCCATTCTGTGTGCAAGCGAGATCCTTCTTGCATGTCCTCGGTCCGTTGCCGCGTGTGGGACGCCGGACAGCTGAAGTGTTCTAGCGATTGCCGGGTCCGGGCGGCTTGCCTGGAAGATCCTCATGCAGCTGACCGGCGAACGCCAGGTCGATTTTCCGCCACCTTCTTCCGCCCAGAGGTTCGCCCCCGGGGACATCGACTCAGAGCCTGAAATATGCGGACGCGAGTGGCAACAGGCAGGCGCGATCCACCCTCTGAGTACCAGAAAGAGATCGCGCCGCGTCCCTCAAACGCGCTCTCGAACCCCGCGCTCCGTCCTCTTCAGGCCCACGCCGCCAAGGCCTTCGATCGCGTCGTCGCCGACAGCCCCTCGCGCAGGTCGTTGCCGCTCGGGTGCTGGTACAGGCGCAGTCCGAACTCGGGCAGCACGCCGATCAGGTGCTCGAAGATGTCGCTTTGCGTCGCTTCGTACTCGACCCAGGCCACCGACGCCGTGAAGCAATAGAGCTCCAGCGGCGCGCCCTCCGGCGTGGGCTCCATCTGGCGCACCATCAGCGTCATGTCGCGGTGGATGCCGGGATGGGCGCGCAGGTAGGCTTCCACGTAGGCGCGGAAGGTGCCCAGGTTGGTCAGGCGCCGCTGGTTGGGCACCAGCGCCACCTTGTCGCCCAGGCGGGCGCGCCGCTCGGCATTCTCCTTCTCCACCGCGTCGGCTTTGGCCTTCATGTAGGGCGCGAGCAGGGCGATCTTCTCGAAGTGGCGGATCTGCGCGTCGTCGAGGAAGCCGACCGTGGTGGTGTCGATGCGCAGCGTGCGCTTGATGCGTCGTCCGCCCGACTCGCTCATGCCGCGCCAGTTGCGGTAGCTCTCGGACATGAGCCGCCAGGTGGGAATGGTGGTGATGGTCTTGTCCCAGTTCTGCACCTTCACCGTGTGCAGGGCGATGTCGATGACCGCGCCATCCGCTCCCACCTGCGGCATCTCGATCCAGTCTCCCAGCCGCAGCATGTCGTTGGAAGACAGCAGCACGCCGGCGGTGAACGAAAGAATGGTGTCCTTGAAGACGAGCATCAGTACCGCGGACATCGCACCCAGGCCCGACAGCACGATGGCCGGGGAGCGGTCCAGCAGCGAGGCAACGGCCACCACCGCGCCGGCCAGGATGACCACCAGCTTGCCCAGCTGGACGTAGCTCTTGATGGAACGCGTGCGGGCCTGCATCGCCAGTGCCACCTGCGGCCGTGCCTGCTGCACCTCGAGCGCAGCATCGAGCAGCGCCACCAGCGCGCGCACCACCTGCACCGTCATGAATGCCTGCGCCACGTTGCCGAGGACGGCGGCCCATTCGGCATTCAGCTGCGGCACGTGGCGCACGCCTGCGACGATCACCATCGACGGCAGGATGCGTGCGCCGGCGGCCAGCACCTTGTCGTGCAGTCCGACCTCGGTCAGCCAGGTGTTGGTGGTCTGCCGCACGCGGCGCAACACGGGCTTGAAGATCAGCAGGGCCAGCGCCCGCGTGGCCAGTGCGAACAGGCACAGCACGGCCACGCCAGCCAGGGCCTGCACCCAAGGTTCGGATCCGGACAGCGACGAGAACGAAAGCGGCAAGACGGGAAGCTCCTATCTGGGGATGTCGGTGAATGAATGAAGGCGCGGGCGTGGGGCCCAGCGCGAGGGCACCGCGGGCGCCCGAGCCCGCGCAAAGGCGGGCCAAGCCCCAAGTCTAGCCAACTCAGCCTTAGGGTCCGGTGACACGGCAGGGCTGCATGCGACGCACGTCTGCATGGAGATCTGCCAGCAGCTGGTCGTGCCGCACTTGCAGGAGTTGCGCGTCCGCTATCCGGGCCTGCGGCTCGAACCGGTGGCCGACGATCGGGTCGCAGACCTGGCGACCGAGAGGGTCGACGTGGCCCTGCGCAGCACCGTGGGCCGCAGCGAACTGGTCGTCGCGCGCGAGCTTGATTCGTTCCACCGCCGCCTTCATGCGGCGCCGGAGTACCTGCGCCGCCAGGGCGAACCCGCGCAGCCGGACGACGTCGCGGCCGCCGCCCTGGTGGAGATGCTGGCGCCTTCGCCGCGAAGGTCGACTACACCCTCTATGCGGTGTCGCTGCCCGGCCCGCGCAACGCCGTGCGTGCGCGCGGTGACGGAGTTCCTGCAGGAATGCGCCAGGATCCATTGGCGGCTGATCCCGTCCGCGGCGGATCTTCCAGGCCGCTCGGTCGGATCGGTTCCGCCTCGCAGAGGCCGTTGATCATTCAGCTGGGGCGTTGTCGCAGGACTCGCCTTGCACCCCGCGGACGGCTCGGAATTCGAACCGCGGGCGAGAGCTCCGCGTGGGCGAGGTCAGGATCTCGTTGGCCCCGCGCAGCATCCGGCGCTGGTTCTCAGCGGCTGCCTTCCCACCGTACCCCCACCCGCCCGACGAACCCGTCATACCTTCGCGTCGGCACGTTGGACTTGTTCCGTGCGTACCCGACTTCGCCGAAGAGGCTGAAATGCTTGTCCAGCTGCTTCTCGAGGCCACCGGTCAGGCGCAGTTGCGTGTCGTCGCGCTTGTAGGGGTAGAAGGTTGAAAACGGCGCCTTGTAATCCCGGTGCACGAGGTAGAGGCGGCCATAGCCTCGCAGGTCTTCACGCAGGTCTCTCCGTGCGATCAGCAGGGTGCCGTAGCCTCGGTAGCTGAACCGGTTGGCGTCGGCATTGGCCAGCAGGCCCAGGAGTGAGGCGGTGATCCTGGTCGGTCCGCCATCCGGGCGCCAGAAATGCCGAACTTCCCCCAGCCATTCGTCCTGGTCATAGCCCCTGAAGCGACGTTCACTCTGGTCGCGGTGTCCGTAGCGCAGCCGCAGCGTCGTGGTGTGCTCCGGATTGTGGCGGTGAATGACTTGCGTATCCAGGCGCAGCCGATCGAACTCCCGCCCATCGTTTCCGAAGACATACTCGTAGCTTGGCAGAAGGCGCAGCCGCGTCCGGGCGTCGGCCGTGAGCGGCAGGTCGAAGCGGGCACCGATCTCAAGCGGGTAGCGGTTGTAGTCCGACGCGGAAGGGAAGGCGCGCACGCCCGCCGATGCGCGCAGGAGCGCGGGCCCCGCATCGTAGTCCACGCCCACCTGTCCACCGACCACCGATCGGATGCGATCCTGGTCGGGCGAGGTGTCGATGATGTCCGGCGGCACCACGTCGCGACCGTAGAAAAGCTCCGCGTCCACCGCAACGCCGCGATCCTGGGCCCAGGCACATGGCAGTGCCAGTGCGCATGCGAGGGTGGGGGCGAGCGCGGTCCTGTTCATACGGTCTCCGAAAGGCGGGGCTTCGGGGGCTGGCTTTGCGGCCAGGGCTCGCGGCCAATGTGGATCCGCGTCGAGGTGGACATGATCGGGATGCTGAGCGCCGATTCCAGCGTATACCAGGACCGCAGCGCGCGGAAGAGGATGTACGCCGGCAGCGAAAGAAGCGCCCGGGGCCGGTTGTTCGCCAGGATGGCCAGGGCTGCCGCCAGCATGGGAGAGCCGATCAGCACGGCGACGATGGCCTGCCAATGCGGCAGCGCTATCGACGCCGACGTGATGAGCAGTTCCAGGATGCCGAACACGACCAGGGGGATCATCATCGTGCGACGTGCGGTGTTCAGCAGCATGTATGGCAGCACCAGCTTGCCACGAATGCTGAAGTCGGGGGAGCTGATCAGCGAGTGGGCCCGCGCGCTGACGTGAAACACCGAGCGGAACCAGCGCAACCGTTGCTCGCGCAGGTGAGCGAAGCTGGTCGGAACTTCCGAAACATAGCCGATGCGCTGGTCGACCAACGTGCGGTAGCCGAGTTCCGCGATCCGCAGGGAGAAGTCGGTGTCCTCTCCGTTCATGCCCGAAGCGAACTTCCCGACCGCGTGCACCGCCTCCGCACGGTAGACGGCGAACATGCCCGGGATTCCGACCAGGCCGGACGCGGCGCTGAGCGCAGGCGAGTAAAAGCCGTGCTTGACGATCACCTCCACCCGGCGGCCCGGGTCGAAGATCCCGCCGCCCGGGGGCAGGGGAACGCCGCCCACCGCACCGACGCTCGGATCGGCGAAATTCTGCATCGCGAGCGCCAGGTTGTCCTCGCGAACATGGGTGTCCGCGTCGATCCGGACGATGAAATCGTGGCTCGCCCGCGCGATCCCTTCGTTCAGAGCGTGTGCCTTGCCGGGGGAGCTGACGTGAAGGACCGTGCCACGCAGCGCGTGGCAGTTCTCGATCGTCGCCCGCGCGATCTCGGTCGTGGCGTCCCGCGATGCGTTGTCGATGACGATCAGCTCGACCGGTTGCCCGTAGTAGGCAGCGGCACGATCGATGTACTGGATCGTCTGCCCGATCACGTACTCTTCGTTGTGCGCCGGCACAACGATCGAAATCGGCGGCCTGAAGTCGCCGCGCAAGTGGCGGTTGCGCTCGACGATGGCAATGACGTAGAGCTGGGCAAACCACACCAGCAGAAACAGGATGACACCGGGCCCGATCCCGCCCAACAGGGTGATGCGGCGCAGTTCGTCGAACAGCGGGAGGGATGTCCAGGCCGCCCAGATCGACGCGATCGCGGCCACCGAGACGGTCACTCCCAGGCGCCAGTACGTCCGGATGATGTCCGGCTCATGCTTGCGCACGACCGGCTCCGGTGAAGGCATGACGCCCCGCCGGATGATGACGAAAGCGAACACCGCCATGCCGGCAAACCCCGCCATGACCTGGATCGCGATCAAAGGGAACGGCGACCCGGTGTAGACGAACAGGGCCACGTTTCCCAGGTCAAGGATGGTGCACAGCGCGATGTAGCGCACGCAGACGTCGAGGCAGAAAAGCAGCCGCGCCCGCGGTGTCCCCGCCGCAAAGATCGAGAAGGCGATGAAGAAGGAGAGCGTGAAGGTGCGGATCGAGACGGCGGTGAAGCCGACATAAGGCCCAAGGACATAGTCATGAGCCTTGAAGATGCTGTCGAGGTAGCCGAGCTGGAAGATCCACAGTTGAAGCAGGGAGAGGATGGCAAAGGTCAGTAGGAGCGCGGGTGCGCGCGACAGCGCCACAGGCGACGCCAGGCCACCGGCGAAGCTGTCGGCCGAGCCGAAGCTGGCTCGCCGGCGGTCGGACTCCGGGACAAGGCGCTTATCGTGCAGCATCGGCGTTGGCACGGGGGGTGCTGCTCGCCGGCTCCGGCGCCGGCGCTGGCGTGACCGCCCCTGCCGCCGGGGCCTTCCGATGCACCGTGACCAGGAGCGCGACGGCCGCCGTGCCCGCGCCGGACTGCGGCGAAAAGCGTTCGACGACCGGTCCGGCGCGCTCGTCGCCCGGGAAGTAGACCAGCCATTGCTGGCCGGCCGGGCGGACCTTCCGCAGCGCCGCCGGCATGTCGCCGGTGAGGACTTCGATCGTGGAACCAGGCTGTGTGGAAGAGAAGTCGAGCGCCGTCGGCTTCATCTGCCCCAGCAGGAGCGCCGTGCTCTGCGCCTGCGGCGCGCTGAGCGTGCCGCTGGTGAGGGCGACGGGCATGTTGGCGCGCAGCAGTCCCGACAGCTGTGCGATCGGGGGAACCAGGCGTTCGCCGCCGCCACGCAGTACCGTCGCGGGCAGCATCTCTGCCGCGATGAGGCGACGGGAGCCGCAGCGCTGTTCGTCCTTCTCGTGCGCCGACAAGGTAATCGCAAGTTCGTTGCGCTCCGATTGATCGGCGGCCGGCAAGGCAATGGAAGTGTTGAAGTGCTGGTCGCTGTCGTTCAGCGTACGGGTGAACAAGAGGTGGTCGTTCAAGGTGACGAACAAGGCGACGCGTGTGTCACCGATCGGTCCCATCAGCATGCGCAGGTCGAGGGCGGAAGGCAGCTCGCCGTCCGGCAGTTGCGACACGTTGTAGCGATACCGCCAGGTGGTTTCGCGATCGAAGCGGCGGGCACCGGCATTCTCGCTGGCCGAGACAAGGCTGACCGGATAGTGCAGCTCCGGATTCCGCGACGGCCGACCGGCAGCGGTCTTCTCCACATCGACCAGTTGCTGGCCGGTATAGCCGCTCTTGCCGAAGTAGACGCCATAGCCTTTCTCGACCAGGCGTGCCGCAGTGAGTAGCGTGGCCGTGTCGGCGGCTTTGCCGTCGGCGTTCCATTTGACCGGGATCAGGTCACCCCAGAGTGCCAGCCGGTCGGCGGTGGTGGTGGGTGGCTTGTCGAGCGCCAGGCGCAGTCCGCTTTCCGGAAGGACGGTGACGACGGCGGCGAGGGCCTCGTTCGGCGTGCATTCGGCCATGGGGCCATGGCCGATCAGTGCCAGCCGGACGTCCAGTTCGCCAGCGGCGAGTTCGGCCGGGGTGAGTTCCACCTGGAGGCTTTCGCGGGCTCGTCCGTGCGGGAGCACCGCGTCCGCACGCTTGACACCGTTGATGGTGACGCGCAGTGCTCCTTCGCTGCCCGCAACCGCGTCCGACGTGTAGGTGAGGTTGTACGTGCCGCCAACCGGACGGCTGTCCGTGGGCAAACGGAACCGCTTGCTCGCGTAGGAGGGGAAGCCGGAGAGAATCAGGGGAGTGTCCGCATGGACCTGCGCAACGAAGACATCTTTCCCCTCTTCGTCCAGGAAGGGCGTGGAGCCGCGCTGGTAGTCGCCGAAGAATGGAGCGGCCACGGGAACGTTGCGCCCTGTCACCCGGTCGAACAAGCCGCTTTGCTGCAGCGCGATGAGCAAGCCGACGAAGAGAAGCGCCAGAAGGGATGTGACCCACAGCCTCATTTGCTTTCTCCTTCAGCGCTGAGTGTGCTGGACTTTAGGGAGCTGACCGATCGGGCCCTTCCAGGGCTGCACGGCGCGACCTGTTCCAGGCGGAGCGGGCGCGAATCTGGCCGCGGTCGATCCGGTCTGCATAGCGGGTCGAAATTTCGAGGGTTTCGCTGAACAGGGCGTCGGACAGCAGGATCGGATCCAGGCCGAGCGCGCGGAAGGTCGCGTTGCTCACCTTCATCTCGTTCTCGTCAGCCTCGTTGCGTGGATTGGGCACGAAGTTGACAGTCGCGCCCGTCAACTTGGAGACCAGCTCGGCAAGGTCCCGCACGCGCATCGTTTCCGCCGCCTGGTTCAGGATCTTCACGCGGTCTCCGTGCTGCGGCGGATTCTCGATCGCAAGTTCGATGCACCGCACCGTGTCTTCGATGTGGATGAACGCGCGGGTCTGGCCACCCGTACCGTGGACCGTCAGCGGATAGCCGATCGCTGCCTCGACGAGGAAGCGGTTGAGGACCGTTCCGTACTCGCCCTCATAGTCGAAGCGATTCACCAAGGCCGGGTGAAGTCGCGTTTCCTGTGTCTGTGTGCCCCAGACGATCCCCTGGTGCAGATCGGTCACCCGGAGGCTGTCATTGTGGGCGTAGTACTGGAACGCGAGTTGGTCCATCGACTTCGTGAGGTGATAGACACTGCCGGGCTGTGTGGGGAACAGCAGCTCCTGGTCCATCAGGACACCATCGTCGTCCGGTACCTTGACCTTGAGGTATCCCTCCGGAATCTCGAATCCTGCACCGTAGTAGCCATAGACACCCATCGAGCCGAGGTGAACCACGTGACAGTCGAGATCGGCCTCGACGAGCGCGACCAGCAGGTTATGCGTGCCGACGACATTGTTGTCCACGGTGTAGCGCTTCTCGACCTGTCCGCGCATCGAATAAGGGGCGGACCGCTGCTCGGCAAAGTGCACGATCGCGTCGGGCCGTTCCTCATCGACAAGCGTGGCCAGGCGCCCATAGTCCTTTGCGATGTCCGCATACTGGTAGCGAAGCGCCTTCCCGCTGACCTCGCGCCATGCGTTCAGCCTGAGGTCGATGGTGGTGATGGGTGTCAGGCTCTGCGCACCCATTTCGGCATCGATGCGGCGCCTCGACATGTTGTCGACAATCACAACGTCATGGCCGAGGGCGGACAGGTGCAACGCGGTGGGCCAACCGCAGAAACCGTCGCCGCCGAGCACGAAAATTTTCATGGACATGGACTGGCCTCCGTCGCGAACGTCCTGCTCTGCTCGCCCCCCATGGACGGCTCGTGATGGTTGCTCGCGTTGTGATGGATGGAACTGGCGGTCAATGTACGCGCACTTTCGTTGTAGAGACGCGGAATTGGGGGGTAATAAAGGTTTTCTCCGTCGGGGCAAGTGAGCCACAAGAACTTGCATTCGCTTGAGCAAATCCAGTGCAAGCACTCGCCGTCGCGGCCGTGGTTACGAGCAGGACCGCTCTGTGCAGGTTCGGTCAGGGCTTTTCCATGGCACGGCCTTTTCCCAGGTAGGCGCGCGGCGCGGCGCCATCGGCGCGCGTGACGCTGTCATGGCGGCCACGGTGGCGGCGGAACCGAGCGTGGCGCCATCGAATGCGGGACAGACCACCGCGTCCCCGCAGTCAGGGGCCATTGCCCGGAACACGACCGGCAAGGTGAAAGCAAGGTCCCCGCAACCCGCAGCAGCATCGTCACGTGATGCAGCCCAGGATGGTTTGCAGCTCCCAGAGTTCAGCTTCATGGGTGGCTGGTGACGACCTCCACCTGCGCGTCCTCCGAATGCCGTACCGCTTGTTGGCAGGGCATCCACCCGGCGCTCTGGCCGCCGACCAGGCAGGCAGCCAGGCGGCCCGCATCGCTCATGCCAGCCACTGCGCCGGCACGTCACGCGGATGCAGGCCGGCATCGGGATCCCTCGCGGCGCGCTCCAGGACCGCGTCGATCACGGCGCGCACGCGCCGGCTCAGGAGCTGCCGGTGAGGAAAGCACAGCACCAGCTTGCGCTCGCCGGGGTCGTAGTGCGCATGGAGCACGAGCTTGAGCCTGCCCGTGCGCAGCAAGGGCGCGACGTGCAGGAGCGCGGCCTGGCAGATCCCTTCACCGGCGAGGGCGAGGTCGAGAAAGCCTTCCGGATCGGAGGTCCAGGCCAGTGCCTGCGGCATCCATTCTTCGTGCTTGCCCCGCCCGTTCTTGCGAAACCGCCAGGGCAGCACCTGCCCGGAAGGGAACCGCACGCCGAGCACCCGGTGCCGGGGCAGGTCGGCGGGGGCCTGCGGCACACCGTGCTTGCGCAGGTAGGCCGGCGATGCCACCAGGACTGCGTGGAGAGGGCACACGTCGCGGGCGACCAGCCTCGAATCCTCCACCACCCCGCCGCGCAAGGCGAGGTCGTAGCCCTCCGCGATCAGGTCGACCACGCGGTTGTCCAGGGCCAGGTCGAGCTGGAGGTCGGGATGCGCACGGGTCAGCTGCGGCACCAGCGGCATCAGCAGCCGGCGCCCGGGCGCGACGCCCGACGAGATCCTGACCCGCCCTCGGACTTCCTGCCTGGCGGCGGTGACGTTCATCACGGCCTCGTCCAGGGCGCCCATCGCCTTCGTGACGTCCCGGAGGAACGCCTCGCCCTCCGCGGTGAGCTGCATCTGCCGCGTGGAGCGGTTGAACAGGCGTACCTGCAGCTCGCGCTCCAGCCGCATGACGTTCTTGCCCACGGCCGCGGGCGTCACGCCCAGGCGCGCCGCTGCCGCGGTGAAGCTGCCGGCCGAAGCGGCCTCGGCGAACGAAACAAGGGCCTGCAGGTTCCTCATCATTCGATCTCGCGGGTATCAAGTGAACAGACATTGTGTGCCTTTTTGTCTGTGGCGGCCATCGTTAGAGTGCGACGCAGTTTGTCCCAGGAGCACCGTGATGAAGCGATTGGACGTAGCGCCGAACCCTGAAATCCGCCACCGGCCGGGCTTGCACGAGAAGCTGGATGAAGCCGTGGACGGTGCATTGCAGACCAACCGGGTCGTCGGTGCGGTGGTGCTGGTGGCGCAGGACGGGGAAGTGGTCTATCGCCGCGCCGCGGGATGGGCCGACCGCGAGGCGCGCATCCCGATGCGCGAGGACGCGATCTTCCTGCTGGCGTCCTTGACCAAGCCCATCGTCACCATGGCGTTGATGCGGCTCGTCGAGGAAGGCAGGGTCGGCCTGGATGACCCGGTCACCCGCTGGCTGCCCGATTTCAAGCCGGCGATGAAGGACGGCAGGCAGCCCCTGATCACCATCCATCACCTGCTGACACACACGGCCGGCCTGAGCTATGGTTTCCTCGAGCCTCCGGATGGCGACTACCGCCGCCTGCGGGTGTCCGACGGCCTCGACCAGCCGGGACTGGGCCTCGAAGAGAACCTCGCGCGCATCGCCGCGGCGCCGCTGGCCTTCTCGCCCGGGTCGGCGTGGCGCTACTCCGTCGCGCTGGACGTCGTCGGCGCCATCGTCGCCCGCGCCGCCGGCCAGCCCTTGCCCGAGGCGGTGCGTGCACGGATCACCGATCACCTCGGCATGACGGATACCGCCTTCGTCGTGAAGGACCCGCGGCGGTTGGTGCGGCACTACGGCGACGCCTCGCCGCAGCCCGTCCCCATGGGTGAGGCGCACGACGTGGTCTTCAATGGCAGCAAGGTCACGTTCGCACCAAGGCGCTGGATGGATCCGGGGTCCTATGCGTCTGGCGGCGCGGGCATAGCGGGGACGGCCGGCGACTTCCTGCGCTTCCTGGAGGCCGTGCATGCGGGGGCGCGAGCGCCCGTCGGCGAGGTCACGCTCCAGCAGATGCGCAGCCCCCATGTCGGCCCCGAGGCGATGACGCAGGGGCCGGGCTGGGGCTTCGGTTACGGCTGGGCCGTCCTCATCGACCCCGCAGCGGCCCAATCCCCGCAGTCGCCGGGTACGCTGCAGTGGGGCGGCGCGTACGGCCATTCGTGGTTCGTCGATCCCGTCCGGCGCCTGTCGGTGGTGGCGCTGACCAACACGGCGCTGGAGGGCATGGCGGGCGCGTTCCCGGCAAGCATCAGGGATGCGGTGTACGCGGGGTTGGCAACCAGGGACGTATCATCACCCGCGCCTTGATGCGGCGGCTGGGGCCGTGGTGCGCGGCGGGAGCCCGCAGTGCCATGCCTTATCGGGGCGGCTGTGGAAACCGTGCGCCCATGGGCTCCAAGGGCAGGCGCAACGCGTTGGTCAGGTAGCTGACGCTTCGATAGAACCCAGCCAGCATCAGCATTTCCAGGATGGCGTTCTCGGAGAAGGCATGGTGCAAGGCGCGCCAGAGGTCGTCGTCGATGTCGCAGGTTAGGTGCAGTGCATCGCACAGGCGAATCAACAAGCGGTCCTCGTCGGACCAGCATGCGTCGCCGGCCGAGCCCGAGGCGGTCGAAAGCACCTGCTCCTCGGTCAATCCGGCAGGTGCCGCGTAGACGGCAACGTGCACGCCCCACTCGTACTCGGAACGGCACAGCGCGGTCGTCCGATCAATCACGATCTCTCGCTGCCGCAGCGACAGGGTTCCCTTGTCCAGCAATCCTGCGGCGAAGAATTTCCCGGCCAGTCGCGGATCCCGTGCGAGGGTTGCGAACAGCTGCAAGGGCGGCTTGCCTTTCATCACCCGATCGATTGTCTCGGCGATGTCCGGCTCGAAGGGAGGGCTGGCTGGCGCGACGCGTGCTGGCATGGGGTCTCCCGGCGGTGAGGAAGCCCCATGTTAGGCAACTGCGGCAGGAGCGTCTGTCACGGGTGCGGCAACGAAGGGACGCTGCTGCAGTGCGGAGCCTCGCGGGCCCCTCCGGCGAACCCGGAAAAACGCGCACTTGCGGCCCGGGGTCCGACCCCATGTTGCGCTACATCAACTCCGAAACCACCGCCACCGCGAACACCGCCACCATCAACGCCAGCACCACCGCGCAGCCGTACACCAGCGGCTTCCAGTTGAAGCCGCCGCGGGTGGCGCGCAGCCCGCGTGTGGGACCCCAGGTCCGCGAGGTGCCGCGCAGCTCGCCGGTGCGGGGGTCGATGGCGACGCGGAAGGCGTCCATCCGGTTGTGGTTCATGGCGTGGTCTCCCCTGTTGGTCGTGGAGGTCGACGCGCCGCCGCTTCCAGCGGGGCGCCATCCCGAAGAGGAATCTTCGCGGCTGGCGGCCCTGCGGGCATGTAGGACGCATTCGCGACGGCATGGCCGCTCGGCCGTCCGATGACGCCAGACTGCTTGCTTGGGCCCAGCTGCGGGAGGCCGGATCGCGCCCATCGGCTGGCGCGTGCCCTCAGCGCCGCCGCCCGAAGGGCGGCAAGCCCCTCCAGTACCGCAGCACCAGCCAGCCGCCGGCAATGCCGCCCAGGTGCGCGAAGTGGGCGACGCCGCTGGCCGTGCCCGATACGCCCAGCAGCAGCTCGATGCCGCCGTACAGCGCGACGAACACCGGTGCCGGCATGGGAATGGGCGGGAACAGCGGCGTGATGCGCCGGTGCGGGAAGACGATGGCGAACCCCACGAGCAGGCCGAAGATGCCGCCCGAGGCGCCCACGGTCGGATAGGGGCTGCCGGTCAGCCAGGTCACCAGCAGCTGCGTCACGGCGGCTGCCAGGACGCTGGCGAAGTAGAAGGTGGCGAAGCGCCTCGGCCCCCAGACCCGCTCCAGCTCGGAGCCGAACATCCACAGGCCGAACATGTTGAAGGCCAGGTGGGCCAGGCCGCCGTGCAGGAAGGCATAGGTCACCAGCTGCCAGGGCGCGAAGCGGCCGGATTGCAGCGGCCACAGCGCCATCATGTTGAACAGGCCCGGCGCCACCATGGGCAGCAGCAGCGAGACGGCCACGGTGGCGATCAGCAGGTTGCGGGTGACGGGCGGCACGGGGCTCCTTGGATGCGCGTTCGATACGGGGGGCTGGTGCGTCCGAGTATGCGCCGACCCGGCTGCGACGGGGGCATGGCCGTGCTGGGGCCGATGCGTCCACCGCGCCACGCCCGTGCTTGCGCGCGCGGCGCCGGTCGAGTCGGCGAACCCCCGCGAGGCCCTGCCGAGGCAACCTGCGTTTCGGGCGACAATTCCGCCATGGGGCGCACGCTGCCCCCTCGTGCCGAAGGACTCCCATGAACATCCATCTCGCCGTCGACGGCTCCGAAGCCGCGCAGCAGGCCTGCCGCCTGCTGGAGGCCTACCAGGGCGACCGTGCGGGCCACCTGGTCACGCTGGTCAACGTACAGCGCAGGCCGCTGCGCGTCTCGCCGATCCCGCTCGTCGACGAGGGGGTGCTGGAGAGCGCGCTGCACGAGCAGGGGCAGCGCGTGCTGGAGCCGGCCGCCGTGCAACTGCGCGCTGCCGG
>JAEZKX010000020.1 GCA_023436025.1 Pseudomonadota bacterium
GGCGCCGCTGCCGGGGCGGGCGCAACGGCTGGTTGCGGCTCCGCGGCCGGCGGAGGCGGAGGCGGGGCTTTTTTCCGGAAGAAACTGAACATCGCGCGAGGACTTTGAATCACACTGATTCTATGAAACGACTCGTGCGCGCCTTACTTGTCCCGCTACTTTCCTCCGCATCCCTCCTGTTCCTGCCGGCCGGCCACGCGCAGCTGTCCGGTCCCCCGCCGGCCCAGGAGAAGCCCGTCCAGTTCCAGCTGCCCAACGGCCTGACGGTCATCGTCAAGCCCGACCGGCGCGCCCCCACCGCGGTGCACATGCTGTACGTGCGCACCGGCGCCATGGACGAGGTCGATGGCACGACCGGGGTGGCCCACGTGCTGGAGCACATGTTGTTCAAGGGCACCAAGGACCTGGGCGTGGGCGAGTACTCGCGCCGCGTCGCCGCCCTGGGCGGGCGCGAGAACGCCTTCACCACGCGCGACCAGACCGCCTATTTCCAGCAGGTGCCCAAGGAGAAGCTCGAAGACGTGATCCGGCTGGAAGCCGACCGCTTCGTCAACAACCAGTGGCCCGACGAGGAGTTCAAGCGCGAACTCGAGGTGGTCAAGGAAGAGCGACGCACCCGCACCGAGGACAACCCGCGCGCACAGTTGTTCGAGCAGCTCAGCGCCGTGGCGTTCCAGGCCTCTCCGTACCGCCGGCCGGTGATCGGCTGGATGAACGACCTCGACAACCTGACCCCCGAGGATGCCCGCGCGTTCTACCGGCGCTGGTACGTGCCGGCCAATGCCGCCGTCATCGTGGCCGGCGACGTCGATCCGGCCGAGGTGCGCCGCCTGGTGGAGAAGCACTACGGCAGCATCCCTGCGCGCCCGGTGCCGGCGCGCAAGCCGCGCGAGGAGCCGCCGCAGGCCGGCATGCGGCGCATGGAGTTCAAGGCGCCGGCCGACCAGGCCTTCGTGGCGCTGGCCTTCAAGGTGCCGCAGCTGCGCTCGCTGGAGCGCACGCCCGAGAACGACGACGCGCTGGCGCTGACCGTGCTGGCCGCCGTGCTCGACGGCTATGACGGCGCCCGCCTGGACCGCGCCCTGACGCAGGGCCCGGACCGCCTGGCCGACGGCGTGAGCGCCGGCAACGGCCTGTGGGGCCGCGGACCGCAACTGTTCACGCTGACCGGCATCCCCGCGGCCGGCAAGACGCCCGAGCAGCTGGAGGCGGCGCTGCGCGAGCAGGTGGCGCGGGTGGCGCGCGAGGGTGTCACGGAGGCCGAACTCAACCGCGTCAAGACGCGCTGGATCGCCGGCGAGATCTACAAGCTCGATTCCGTGATGAACCAGGCGCGCGAACTGGGCTCGCACTGGACCAACGGCCTGCCGCTGGATGCGAGCGAGCGCCTGCTGGAGCGGCTGCGCGGCGTCACCGCCGACCAGGTGAAGTCGGTGGCGGCGCGCTACTTCGGCGACGACCAGCTGAGCGTGGGCATCCTGCGCCCGCTGCCGGTCGACCCCAACCGCAAGCCGCGCACCCCGCCGCCGACCGCACGCCACTGATCGAACCACACGTCCCACGATGAAGAAAGCATTCCTCTCCTTCGCCCTGGCCGCGGTGCTCGCTGCGCCTGCCTGGGCCGCCCTGCCCATCCAGCAATGGCGCCAGCCGAGCGGCGCCCAGGTCTGGCTGATCGAAAGCCACAGCCTGCCCATGGTCGACGTGCAGATCGACTTCGACGCCGGCGGCCGCCGCGACCCCGCCGACAAGGCGGGCCTGGCCAGCGTCACGGCCGCCATGACCTCCAAGGGCATCCAGGCGCGCAACGGCGAGCCGGCGCTCGACGAGAACCAGCTCAGCGAGGCCTGGGCCGACCTCGGCGCCGGCTTTGGCGCCAGCGCCGGCGCCGACCGCATGAGCTTCACGCTGCGTTCGCTGACCTACCCCGACCTGCTGCCCAAGGCGGTGGCTCTCGGCGCGCGCCAGCTCGGCGAGCCGGCCTTTCCCGACGCGATCTGGCAGCGCGAGCGCCAGCGCATGAGCGCCGCCTTGCGCGAGGCCAACACCCGGCCGGCCACCGTGGCCAGCCGGACCTTCTTCCAGTCGGTGTACGGCGGCCATCCCTACGGCTACGACACCACCGAGGAGTCGCTCGGGCGCATCACCGTGGACGACATGCGCGACCGCTACCGCGTGGTGCAGCCCTGCCGCGCCAAGGTGAGCATCGTCGGCGACGTCACCCGCGCCCAGGCCGACCAGATCGCCAGCACGCTGCTGTCGCGCCTGCCGGCGGGCAGCTGCACGCCGCTGCCGCCGGTGGCGGAGGTGCCGGCGCTGGCCGCGGCGGCCGAGCGCAACGTGCCCTTCGCCTCGGCCCAGTCCCACGTGTTCATCGGCCAGCCGGGCGCGCGCCGGGCCGACCCCGACTACTTCCCCCTGCTGGTGGGCAACTACATCCTGGGTGGCGGCGGCTTCGTTTCGCGCCTGTCCACCGAGGTGCGCGAGAAGCGCGGCCTGAGCTACAGCGTCTACAGCTACTTCAACCCCGGCATGCATGCCGGTGCCTTCACGCTCGGTCTGCAGACGCGGCCCGACCAGGCCGCCCAGGCGGTGGAGGTGTCGCGCGACGTGCTGCGCCGCTTCGTCGCCGAAGGCCCGACCGAGGCCGAACTGAAGGCGGCCAAGGACTTCATGATCGGCGGCTTCGCGCTGCGCATCGACAGCAACAGCAAGCTGCTGGACAACCTGGCCAACCTCGCCTGGCACGACCTGCCGCTGGACTACCTGGACACCTGGACCCAGCGGGTCGAGAAGGTCACGGCGGCCGACATCAAGGCCGCCTTCGCCCGCAAGCTGCAGCCGGATCGCATGGTCACGGTGGTGGTGGGCCCCAGCGTGGCGCCGACCCGACAGTGACGCGCCATTGCCGCCCCTGTCCCTGTCAATCCTGACAGGGGTTGCCGTGCAGTTGTCGTGAACAGCTTCGACAATGCGAAGGCACTGTCACACAACGGTATTACAGGGAGAGAGTGCGGGGCGCGGCCTTCGGGTCGTGCCCTTTTTTTTCGCCGTAAGCTCGGCGCATGGTCCGCAAGTCCGTCGCAGTCGCCCGCACCGCACCGCACGAAGTCCGCATCATCGGCGGACAGTGGAAGAGAACCCGGCTGCCGGTGGCGGATCGCCCAGGCCTGCGGCCCACGCCCGACCGCGTGCGCGAGACCCTGTTCAACTGGCTGGGGCAGGACCTCACGGGCTGGCGCTGCGTCGACGCCTTCGCCGGCACCGGTGCGCTGGGGCTGGAGGCCGCGTCGCGCGGCGCCGCCGAGGTGCTGCTGGTGGAAGCCGACGCCAGCCTGGCCGAGCAGCTGCGCGCGCTGGTGACGCGCCTGGGCGCGGCCAACGTGCGGGTGCAGCGGGGCAACGCCCTGTCGGTGCTGCCCGGACTGGCGGCCGCCAGCGCCGATGCCGTGTTCCTGGATCCGCCCTTCGATGCGCAGCTGTTCGACCGCGCCGTCGAGGCCGCCCTGCCGGCGCTGGCGCCCGACGGCGTGATCTACCTGGAGGCGCCCGCGCCCTGGGACGAAGCGGCGGCGGCGCGCCATGGCCTCGCGCTGCTGCGCCACACGCGCGCCGGCGCCGTCCACGGGCACCTGTTGCGGCGGGCTGCATAATGCGCCGCAACAATGCGCCCGCCTGCTGTTGCGGCCATTGAGGAGACCACCATGGCCAACGACATCATCGCCGTCTACCCGGGTACCTTCGACCCGATGACCCTGGGACACGAGGACGTGGTCCGGCGCGCCTGCCAGCTGTTCGGAAAACTGATCGTCGCGGTGGCCGCGGGCCACCACAAGAAGGCCTTGTTCACGATGCAGGAGCGCATCGACATGGCGCGCGAGGCGCTGGGCGACAACCCGCAGGTGGTGGTCGAGGGCTTCACCGGCCTGGTGCGCGACTTCGTCGTCGAGCGCGGCGCCAAGGCCATGGTGCGCGGCGTGCGCGCGGTGACCGACTTCGACTACGAATTCCAGCTGGCCGGCATGAACCGCCACCTGATGCCGCATGTGGAGACGGTGTTCCTGACGCCCGGCGACAAGTACCAGTTCATCAGCAGCACCTTCGTGCGCGAGATCGCGGTGCTGGGTGGCGAGGTCCACCAGTTCACCTCGCCGACCGTGCAGCAACGCCTGGTCGACAAGGTGCGCAGCCTCGGTCGGGAATAGCGCGCGGCCGAACCCGCAGGGTGCGCTGGCGCAACGGGCGCAGCATGCAGCCGCGGTGCGCTTGCTGCGCCAGGAGCCCCTACAGGGAACGCAGCCAGTCCTCCAGCCCCGCGTTCACCGCCTCGGGCTGCTCCATCGTCAGCATGTGGCCGCAGCGCGGCACCATCACCAGCCGCGCCCGCGGGCACAGTTGGGCGATCGCGCGTGAATGCGCGGGCGGCGTGAGCTGGTCGGCTTCGCCGCACATCACGAGCACCGGGCAGCGCACCTGCGGCAGGTGCGTTCGGGCATCGGGCCGGCCGATCACGGCGCGGTTCTGGCGGATCAGCTGCTCGGATCCCGCCGCGAACACGAAGTCGAGATAGCGCTGCACCAGCGCGGCGTCGCCGGCGTTGTTCGGGTGGAAGGCCAGCGCCACGTTCGGGCGGATCACTTCCTCCATCCGGCCCTGGGCGAACAGCGCGATCGCCTGCTCGCGCAAGCGGCGCATGTCGTCGCTCTCGGGCTGCGGCGTGGTGCCGAGCAAGGCCAGGCCCACCACCCGCTCGGGCGCCTGGCGCGCGGCCTCCATGGCGACCATCCCGCCCATCGAGGTGCCGCACAGCACCAGCGGTCCGGCGTGCTCGCGCAGCAGGGCCGCGGCCATGGCTTCGATGCTGTCATTGCGCGCATGGACGTCGGTGACCACGGGCCGGTGCGCCGCCAGGCCGGTGAGCTGGTCGCGCCACATGCGGCTGTCGCCGGCGAGGCCTGGAAGGAGGAGAAGGGTGTACGACATGGGCGTGAAAAAGAAACGCTGCGCACGCGCGCTTGCGCGGCTTGGCGCGGGCCCCGAAGGATAATTCGAAAGCACCATGACCGAAGTCGTCCTCCTCCGCCACGGCGAAACCGACATGAACCGGGAACTGCGCTTCCAGGGCCATGTCGACGTCTCGCTCAATGCCACCGGGCTCGAGCAGGCGCGCCGCCTGGCCGCGCGCATGACCGGCGAACGCGCCGATGCCCTCTACGCCAGCGACTTGCTGCGCGCGCGCCAGACCGCGCAGCCGGTGGCGGCGCAGCTTGCGCTGCAGCCCGTGCCGGAGCCGGGCCTGCGCGAGCAGTGCTTCGGCCGCCTCGACGGCATGCGGGTCGACGAGATCAAGGCGCAACACCCGGACTGCTGGGCCGGCTGGCTGCGCTTCGACGAGGACTACTGCATGCCCGGGGGCGAGACCACCCGCCAGTTCCATGCCCGCGTGATGGAGGCGCTGCAGCGCCTGTGCGCCGCGCACCCTGGCCAGAAGCTGGTGCTGGTCACCCATGGCGGCGTGCTCGACATGGTCTACCGCACCGCGCGCTCGCTGGGCCTGAACGGCCCGCGGCAGAGCGAGATCCCCAACGCGGGCTTCAACCGCGTGTGCGTGCGCGAAGGCGGCGCCATCGACATCCTCGAATGGGCGTGCACCCGCCACCTGGCCGACCTGCCGCCGCAGCCGGTGTACGACCAGCAGAAGCTGGTGGCGCAGGACTGAGCCAGCGCCTCGCCTGATCCCGCAGGGGGCTTGCCGCCGCGAGCGCACCGCCGCGCCAGCGCGAGGGAGGTCCGGGTGGTGGGCGCGCTGCGCGAGCGCCTCCACCGGCTCGGCGCCAGCGCCTAGAGCGCGTGCGGCGGCAGCAGTCCGTCGAGCCCGAGCGCCGCGTACAGCCGGCGCGCCTGGTTTTTCAGCCGCACCGATTCCGGCTGCGCGCGCACCTGCTGCTGCAGGATGTCCTGCGCACCCGAGAGATGCCCGGTGCGCAGCAGCGCGTCGAGGTGGATCTGCGTGAACAGGTCGCGCTGCGCATGGCTGCCGCCGATCTCCACCAGCCGCGGCAGCGCCTGGCCCAGGCCTTCGACGGCCGCCTTCCAGTCGCCCAGTGCATGGGCCAGCAGGCCGCGGCTTGCCGGGATGCAGACGCGTTGCCAGGCGGGCGCGGAATCCGGCGGCAACTGCCCGGCGTGACGCTCCATGCTCGCCAGCAGCGCGCGCGCCTCGGCCTCGCGCCCGGCGCGCGCCAGCCCGTAGAGGAACTGCATGTCGAGGAAGGGCAGCACATGGTCGTGGCCGCGGCGGGCCAGGTAGTCGCCGAGGTCCTGCCAGCGCGCGCCGACGTCGCCGCCGGCGAGCTCGATGCGCGCCAGCAGCGACACGGCATTGATCTGGTCCTGGCTATACGCCCGCTCGTGCGTCCACACCTGGTCGTCGTGGATGGCCAGCGCCGCGTCGGTGTCGCCCAAGTCCAGCGCGAACAGCGCCTGGTGCCACCAGTTGTGCGTGACCATGAAGGAGTTCAGCCCGGTCCAGGTGGGACTGACCTCCGCCAGGAAGGCATGGCCCTCGCGCAGCCGCCCCTGGGTGAGCATCACGTGCGCCAGCGCATGGTGGGCCCAGGGCTCCTTGCGCCGCATGGCGATGGCCTGGCGCGCCGCCGCCTCGGCCTGCTCGAGGAAGTGGCACTGTTCCCAGGCGAAGGCCAGCATGCCGTGCAGGTAGGGCACGTCGCCGGCGGCGGGCAGCACCTGCAGCGCCAGGCGCAGCATGCCGGGCGAGTCGCCGCGGTTGAACAGGTGGTAGTGGCCCAGCTTCAGCGAAGCCAGGTCGCGCGGGAATTCGCGCGCCTGCTCGGCGTGCAGCGCGATGGCGCGCGGCAGGTCGCCGGCGATCCAGGCGGCGACGGCGGCGACGAAGCGCTGCTCGCGCGGCGTGGCATCGGC
>JAEZKX010000069.1 GCA_023436025.1 Pseudomonadota bacterium
CGCCGGCGCCGCTGGTCCTGCCCAACACCTCGACCTTGCCGGGCCCCTTCCGCATCCAGCAGCGCCGCAGCCTGGCCGACATGGCCAATGAGCAGCTGCGTCGCGGCAAGCCCAAGGATCCGCTGGCCGAAGGCATGGAAGGCGCCGGTCGCGAGGACTGCCTGCGCATGCCGGAAAAGGAAGGACAGGTGGGCGGATTGCTGAATGCGCCCAGCGTGGTCGGGCGCGCCCTGAGCGGGAATTGCCCGCGATAGGCCGTGGGGCACGCTTCCCTTTTGCGGCCTTTAGCCGCGCGGCCTTTTGGGGTGCGGCGCTTCCGGCGTGGTCGGTGCCCATGGCCGATGGGATTTTCAGGCGGGCGCCGCCATGGCGACCCAATCCAAGGATGAGGTGGCCGGCCGCGCAGTTCCCGCCGCGCGGCACGCGCCGTGGTTCAGCGGTTCTGCGCGCGCCCCGTCGTGTACACCGTCGCGTCCGTGTGGATCGCCTCCAGCGGATAGCGCACGCCCGCCAGGTAGTCGTCCATGCAGCGCAGCACCATGGGGCTGCGCAGGCGCTGCGCGTTGGCGCGGATCTCCCCGGGCGTCATCCACAGCGTGCGGTGGATGCCGGTGTCCAGCGGACGGTCGGGCTCGTGCGCACCGAGTTCGCCGCTGAAGGCGATGCGCAGGTAGGTCACGTCCTCGCCGTCGGCGGCCTTGATGAAGCGGGCGATGTAGATGCCCACCATGGCTGTCGGCCGGAAATGCCAGGCGGTCTCCTCCAGCGCCTCGCGCGCGCAGCCCTCGGCCGGCGATTCGCCGGGGTCCAGGTGGCCGGCCGGCGTGTTCAGGCGCAGGCCGTGCGAGGTTTCTTCCTCGACCAGCAGGAAACGGCCGTCCTTCTCGATGATCGCGGCCACGGTGACACTCGGTCGCCAGCGTTTGTCCATGGCGGATCATAGTAGGACAGAATAAGGCCGACGCCCGACCCCGCCCCACCCATGCAGAGACTTGCCGCCGTCCTGTTCCTGGTCGCCGCCGGCGCGGCCCCCGCCCTGGCCCAGGGCAACCTGCCGCCGATCCAGGCGCCAGCCGGCGCCAATCCCTATGGCCTGCAGGCGCTGTGGGCGCAGGGCGACATCGTCGCGCGCGGCACGCTGGTGGTGCTGGTGGTGATGTCGCTGGCCAGCTGGTACGTGCTGTTCACCAAGCTGCTGGCGCAGCGCCGCATGGGCGGCCAGGGCCGCGCCGCCAACGCCAGTTTCTGGAAGGCCGACACGGTGCGCCAGGGCGCCGAGCAGCTGCAGCCGGGCAGCCCTTACCGCTACATCGCCGAGACCGCGCTGGAGGCCGCGCGCAAGCACGATGGAATGATCGGCCGGGTCGACCTCAACTCCTGGGTGGCGCAGAGCATCGAGCGCGCCGTCGGCGTGGTGCACAGCCGCACCCAGGAGGGGCTGGCGGTGCTGGCGACGGTGGGTTCCACCGCGCCCTTCGTCGGCCTGTTCGGCACGGTCTGGGGCATCTACAACGCGCTGGTGCGCATCGGCGCCTCGGGCCAGGCGTCCATCGACCGCGTGGCCGGCCCGGTGGGCGAGGCGCTGATCATGACGGCGCTGGGCCTGGCCGTGGCGGTGCCCGCGGTGCTCGGCTACAACTGGCTGGTCCGCCGCAACAAGGTGGCCATGGACACGGTGCGGGCCTTCGGCTCGGACCTGCACACCGTGCTGCTGGCGACCGAAAGGCGCTGATGGCCATCCGCTACCGCGCGGCGCAGGAAGGCGAGGACGCCCTCATCGCCGAGATCAACACCACGCCGCTGGTGGACGTGATGCTGGTGCTGCTGATCATCTTCCTCATCACCATCCCGGTGGTCAACAGCGCCCTGGCGGTGGACCTCCCGCGCGAGCCCAACCAGCGCGTCGACCCCGCGCGCGAGAGCGTGATCGTGACGGTCGACGCCCAGGGCGCCATCTACTGGTTCGACACCCGCCTGCCCGATGCCAGCGGCCTGCCGGAGCTGCTGGGCAAGATCGCCGCCATGCAGCCGCAGCCCGAGCTGCACATCCGCGCCGATGCGCGCGCCGCCTATGCGCCGGTGGGCCAGGTGGTGACGGCGGCGCAGCAGGCCGGCGTCGCGCGCATCGGCTTCCTCACCGAGCCGCCGGGGCGCTGAGGCCATGCACATCCGCGCCGGAACCGAGCCCGATCCCGAGCCGATGGTGGACATCAACACCACGCCGCTGGTGGACGTGCTGCTGGTGCTGCTGGTGATGCTGATCGTGACCATCCCGGTGCAGCTGCATGCGGTGGACATCGAGATGCCGGGGCGCCAGGCGCCGCGGCCGCCGGAGCCGCCGGTGATCGTGCAGCTCGACGTGTTGCCAGGCGCCCGCTACGTGTGGAGCGGCCAGCCGCTGGCCGACCGCGCGGCGCTGGAGCAGCGCATGCGCGAGGCGGCCGGCCAGGCGCAGCAGCCCGAGATCCACGTGCGCCCGGATCCCGTGGCGCGCTACGACGCGGTGGCCGCCGCCTTGTCGAGCGCCCAGCGCGTGGGCCTGCGCAAGATCGGCCTCCTTGGCGCCGCCGTGGCCACGCGCTGAGGCCATGGAAGAAGCGGCGCGCCTGCTGTTGATGGCGCTGGTGTTCCCGCTGTGGGTGGCCGCCGGCTTCGCCGACTGGCTGTGCCACCGCCGCAGCAACATCGCCGCCACCAGCGGCCTGAAGGAGAACCTGTTCCACTGGCTGCAGCTGGGGCAGATGGGCCTGGCCATCCTGGCGGTGGCCCTGCTCGAGGTCAACGCCGCCATCCTGCTGCTGGTGTTCGCGGCCTTCCTGGCGCACGAGCTCACCACCTGGATGGAGCTGCGCTACGTGGTGCCGCTGCGGCGCGTCGGGCCGACGGAGCAGATGGTCCACAGCTTCCTCGAGATCCTGCCGCTGGTGGCGCTGGTGCTGCTGCTGACCCTGCACTGGGACCAGGCGCTGGCGCTGCTGGATGCGGCCCCGCAGGACTCCGGCCTGCGCTGGAAGGAACAGCCCCTGCCGGCGTCCGTCCTGTGGGGCGGCCTGGCGGCGGCGCTGCTTTTCAACCTGCTGCCCATGGCCGAGGAGAGCTGGCGCTGCTGGCGCGGGCGGACCGCCAGTCGCTGAGCCCCCGCGCGGGGGGCGCCGGCCTCAGGCCTCGTATTCCGGCGCGCCCTGCACCCACATGAAGGACTGCAGGTCGATCATGTCGCGCGCCTTGAAGCCCGGCTTGCGGTCGAGGTCGCGCCGCAGCACCGCGGCGAAGGTCAGCAGGTCCTGGTACTGCGCCCACGAAGGCTGGCTGCGGTGCTCCAGCGCGTAGCCATACAGCTGCGCCGCCTTGCGGGTGGCGCGCGGCTTGAAGAACAGGTGGCGGTCCGGCCGCGCGATGAAGCCGAACACGGTGGCCACCGGCCAGGTCAGCACCGGACTGCGCGGCTGCGGCAGGTCGGCCAGCGCTTCCAGCCAGTCGTTGAAGCGCCGCTGCGGCGAACCGTGTCCATACAGGAAGGCATGCAATTCGGTCGCGAACAGGCGCGCGCCGGCCGGCGACTTGACGGCGTCGCGCAAGGCCATGCGTTCGAAGGAGAACAGCAGGTTGGCGCGCGACTCGATGCGCACCGCCGCGTCGGCCACGGCGCGGAACTCGCCGCGCGCGAGCAGCTTGCGCAAGCTCGCCGGCGCCAGCTCGGTTTCCCACTCCAGGTGCGCACGCTCCTTGTGCGAGCGCTCGGCGACGAGGTAGGTCTCGTCCTCGAAACCGGCGGGATAGAACAGCTCGAACTTGCGGCGGCATAGCGCCGCGCCCAGGTAGACGACGTTGCTCGCGGCGACGCCCGCGAGGGCATGGGGAAGGGAAGCTGCTCGGGCCATGGAGCCAGTGTTCGCCGGCCCCCGAGCTCAGCCGCGTCGGACGGGGCGCCGGCGAGCTGTAGGACTCAGGCCGACGCGGCCAGGCGCAGCTCCGAGATTTCGGATGGTGCACCGATGCGCTTGGGCGGTCCCCAGTAGCCGGTGCCACGGCTGACGTAGACCTGCAGGCGGCCGAGCTGGTGCAGCCCGGCCGTGAAGGGCTGCTGCAGCGGCACGAAGAAGCCCCAGGGAAAGAACTGCCCGCCGTGCGTGTGGCCCGACAGCTGCAGGTCGAAGCCGGCTGCGGCCGCGGCTGGCGCCGTGCGTGGCTGGTGCGCGAGCAGCACCTTGAG